>NZ_JBRCLD010000094.1:0-41027 GCF_053487655.1 Thermaurantiacus sp.
GCGCGCGGTTCGAGCAATGTGTTGGCGATGCTGCTGCAATGGAGCGTCTGATGGCGAACCAGAAAATCGCCATGGAGAAGCTGCAGGTCAACGCTACGCCCACCTTCTTCATCAATGGCCGCAAGGTCGATGGTGCGACCAGCTGGGAGGTGTTGCGCCCGCGGCTGGAAGCTGCGTTGTCGTGACTGGGCCGGAACGTTCCGGCTAATGCAGTTTGAGCGGCTTCGCCTGGTTGGGTTCAAGTCGTTCGTCGAGCCGACCGAGCTTGCCATTCTCCCCGGCCTCACCGGGATCGTCGGGCCCAATGGCTGCGGCAAGTCGAACCTTCTTGAGGCGTTGCGCTGGGTCATGGGCGAAAGCTCAGCCAAGTCGCTGCGCGGCGGCTCGGCGGCGACTGGCGGCGGAATGGAGGATGTGATTTTCGCCGGCACTGCGAAGCGCCCGGCGCGCAACTTCGCCGAAGTGGCCTTGTCGCTCGACAACCGTGACCGCCGGGCACCGGCGGCCTTCAACGGCGAGGACAGGCTCGAAGTGGTGCGCCGGATCGAGCGCGGCAGTGGCAGCGACTATCGCATCAACGCCCGCGAGGTCCGCCAGCGCGACGTCCAGATGCTGTTCGCCGATGCTGCAACTGGTGCCCACTCGCCTGCGCTCGTGAGCCAAGGCCGGGTGGCTGCACTCATCGCTGCTCGGCCTGATGAACGGCGCCAGCTGCTTGAGGATGCCGCCGGAGTGAGCGGCCTTGCGGTGCGCCGCCGGGAGGCCGAGATCCGGCTGAAGGCCGCGGATTCAAATCTTGGGCGCCTTGCTGAAATCGTGGCAGCGGGCGAAGCGCAGGCTTCCACCCTTCGTCGTCAGGCCCGAGCAGCTGAGCGCTATCGCGACTTGTCTTCCCGCATCCGTGCCGCTGAGGCGGCCTCGGTTCGGCTCGCCTTCCTTGACGCGTCGGCTCGGGCTGAGGCCGCCGAGGCTGATGTCCGCAAAGCCGAGGCCGAGCTCGCTGCTGCCGAGGAGGCCGAAGCCGTTTTGCGCACTGCGCAAGCCTCGAAAGCTGCAGCGCTGCCAGGACTGCGCCAGGCCGAAGCTGAGGCTGCCGCTCGTCTCCAGGCCATTCTCACTGCCCGTGCCACTCTCGTTGCCGAGCGGGTTGCAGCCGAGCAGCGCCAGCGTGACCTTGCGGCCGCGCTTGCCGCTGCGCGTGCGGAGCGCAGCGAAGCCGAGCGCCGGCGCGCGGACAGCCACACAACCGGTGCGCGCCTCGAGGCCGAACGCACGGCAGCCATGGCGGAGGCTGCAGATGCTGAGGCGGCAGCCGGGCCAGCGGCAGCCGATGTGACGCATTGCGAGGCGCTCGCTGCCGAGGCTGAGCAGGCGCTTGCAGAGGCGGTTGCAGCGCATGCAGCGATCGTGGCCGAAGCCCGTGCCGTGAGGGCTGCAGCTGATGCAGCGCGCAGCCGACTCGCACGGGTTGCAGGCGAACGTGACCGTCAGCTCGCAGCGTTGAAGCGTCTTGATGCCGAAGGCAGCACGGGGGCTGCGGACCAGCGCGTCAGCGCGGCAGCGGAGGCAGCCGCCAGGGCTGCGGATGCGACCGCCGCGGCCCGGACTCGAGTCGCCGAGGCAGCTGCGGCGCGGCGGGCAGCCGAAGAGGCGCGCGCAGCCATCGAAGTGGCTCTGGCGGCGGCGCGGGCAGAGGTTCGCGGTCTCGAAGCCGAGAAAGATGCTCTTCGCCGCCTGTCGGGCGACGCATCGAAGCCAGCGCGCAGTCTCTATCTCGAAGCAGAAGCTGGCTATGAAGCAGCGCTGGCAGCTGCACTCGGCGACGATGCCGATGCGGAAGCTGGACCGGCGGACGCTGGTTCGCCTCCGGCCCGGCGTTGGGCGGGCGCTCCCATCACGCCAGATGATCCACCGCTTCCCCCTGGTGTGGCGCCGCTTGCCCCCCATGTGGCAGCACCGCCCCAGTTGGCGCGTCGCCTGGCCCAAGTCGGGCTTGTGACTGAAGTCCCGGCAGCTGCGCTTCTGGCAGCGCTCAAGCCTGGCCAGCGTCTGGTCAGCCGTGAAGGCTTTCTCTGGCGCTGGGATGGTTTTGAAGCGCCGCCGGGCGGGCGCAGCGCTGCAGTCGCTGAAACGCTGCGTCAGGCCAACCGGCTCGCGGAAATCGAGACTGCGCTTCCAGCACCCAGGGCACGGTGTGCTGAGGCTGAAGCCGAGCTCGCCTGCCAGCGGGATCGTGTGGCTGCGGCTGTCGCTGCCGAGCGCGCCGCAGTTGCAGCCGAAGCGGCAGCACAGCGCGCCCAGGCTGACGCCGAAGCGCGGCTTCAGGGCGCGCGCAACGCTGCTGCCGAAAGCCACGCCCGCCGCAGTGCGATTGCGGCATCGGTCGAGCGGCTTACGGTCGAAGCCGAGAGTGCGGCGGAAGATGCTGCTGCAGCTGCCGTCAAGGTCTCTGAGCTTCCGGATGCCAGCGCGGCCGCGGAGGCCGTCGGCGACGCCCGCCTCGCTGCCGAGAGGGCCCGAGCTGACCTTGCCCGCGCCCGCGCTCATCTCGCTGCCCTGGTGCGCACGGCGGCCGAGGAGCGCGCGCGTGCAGCCGGCCTCGCGCGCGAGATGGAGGCCTGGGAAGCCCGCGCAGGCGAAGCCCTGGAAGCGATGGACCGGCTTGCTGGCCGTATCGAGCAGCTTGATTCCGAGCATGCCGCGCTCGTCGGGACCCCTGCTGCCATGACGGCGCGATTGCAGGCAATCGAAGCCGAGCTTGCAGCTGCTGAAGCGGCTCGCAGCGCAGCTGGCGATGCCGTGCTTGCTGCTGACCTCGAACTTGCCGACCTTGATCGTGCCGCCCGCAGCGCCGCAGCACGGGTAGCCGACCTGCGCGAGGCACGCGGTGCTGCCACCGCTGCTGCTGCCGCCGCCCAGGACAGGCTCCAGCGCCTCGTCAGCGAGGCTGGCGGCGAGCCCGAAGCTCCAGCAGACTGCCCTGACGAAGCAGCCCTGGCTGCGCGCGCGCGCGAGCTCCCGGCCCTTGTTGCCGAGCGCGAGCGCATGGGGCCAGTCAACCTTGTTGCTGCCGAGGAGCTTGCAAACCTCGAAGCCGATCTCACCCGCAAGCGCGCCGAGAAGGCCGAACTGGAGACGGCAGTGGCCCGCCTGCGTGCTTCGATCGGTGTGTTGAACCGCGAAGCCCGTGCGCGCCTGACAGAGGCCTTCTCAGCGGTCGACCGGGCGTTCCGTGAGCTGTTCCAGACACTCTTTGATGGTGGCTCGGCTGAGCTCGGCTTCGTCGACAGCGATGACCCGCTCGAAGCCGGGCTCGAGATCCGCGCCCAGCCGCCTGGCAAGAAGCTGCAATCGCTCTCGCTGCTGTCGGGCGGGGAGCAGGCGCTCACCGCGATAGCGCTCATCTTTGCGCTTTTCCGCACGCGTCCGGCGCCCATCTGCGTGCTTGACGAAGTCGATGCACCGCTCGATGACGCCAATGTCGAGCGGTTCTGCCGCCTGCTTGCGCATATGGCGGAAACGACTGCGACGCGCTTCCTGATTGTCACCCACAACATGATCAGCATGGCTGCCATGCATCGCCTCTACGGTGTCACCATGGCTGAACCTGGGGTTTCCCAGCTTGTTAGCGTCGAACTTGCGGCAGCTGGCGACCTGCTCGCTGCTTGACGTTGCCAGCGACTGCCCCTAACCGCCTGCGTGCGGGTAGGGCCATGTCCTTCCGCACTGGTCCGTCTGGCGACATGGGGCGCTATTCCGTGACTGACCCGGCCCAAGAGCGTGCGAGCGAGGATCTCGACGCGCGCATCCGGGCAGCGAAAGCACGGCAGGCGCCTGAGGTTCGGCAGGTGGCCACATCCGCGCTGGCGCGGGGCACCCGCTATGCGGCCGAGCTTGCGGTCGCAACCGTGGTCGGCTTCGGGCTTGGCTGGTTTCTCGACCGCCAGCTCGGGACTGAACCTTGGCTTGCCATCCTCTTCCTGATGCTGGGAGTGGCGGCGGGCTTCCGCAATCTCCTGCGCGCAGTCGAGCAGGAGACTCGGGCGGTCGAGGCGGAGGCGGCGGCAGCGGCACGAGAAGACGGCGGGTCCGAGGGTCCGCCAGGGTCAGGGTGAGAGACGCGCGCGCATGGCAAGTCCGCTCGAGCAATTTGCGATCAAGCGCTACGCTGAATTCTCTGTCGGCGGCGTGGATGCGAGCTTCACCAACGCGTCGCTGTTCATGCTGATTGCGCTTGCTGCGCTCACCCTCTTCCTCTGGCTTGGAACGCGGAACGCGGGGCTTGTTCCTAACCGCTGGCAGGCTGCACTGGAGACGCTGCACGAATTTATCGCCGGCATGATCGACGAGAATATTGGGCCGAAGGGCAAGGCCTATCTCCCCTTCATCTTCTCGCTCTTCATGTTCATTCTTGCCTGCAACGTCATTGGCCTGTTTCCGTTCAGCTATACGGTGACCAGCCATCTCGCTGTGACGGCAGCACTAGCCGCCTTCATCTTCATCCTCACGATCGTCATCGGCTTCTGGCGCCACGGCCTCCACTTCTTCTCGCTGTTCGTGCCGCCTCAGACTCCGGTTGTGCTCCTTCCCCTTATCATCCTGATTGAGCTCATCTCCTTCCTGTCGCGGCCAGTCACGCTGGCCGTGCGTCTGTTTGCGAACATGACTGCCGGCCACATCCTTCTGAAGGTGTTTGCCGGCTTTGTCATTTCGCTTGGACTTGCCGGCGGGGGGCTGGTTGCGCTTGGCATCCTGCCCCTGGCCATGAATGTCGCACTGTTCGCGCTCGAACTCCTGGTCGCAGTGGTGCAGGCCTATGTCTTTGCCTTGCTCACGTGCGTCTACTTGAACGACTCCATCAACCTCGAACACTGAGAAGGACAGACACATGGATGCTGCTGCGGCGAAACTCATTGGCGCTGGGATCGCCACCTTCGGCATGGGCCTTGCCGCCCTTGGCGTCGGCATCATCTTCGGCCTGTTTCTTTCTGGCGCGCTCCGCAACCCGGCCGCTGCCAACGCCCAGCGGCCCAACCTCCTGTTCGGCTTTGCAGTGACGGAAGCGCTTGGCATCTTCTCCTTCCTCGTTGCCCTCATCCTCCTCTTCGTCGTCTGACGCGCGGCGGGAAGCCCCATGCCCCAGTTCGACCCGTCCGTCTTCGCACCCCAGGTCATCTGGTTGGTGCTCGTCTTTGCTGCCCTCTATTTGGTTGCCTCGCGCGCGCTGCCGAAGGTGGAGCAGGCCGTTGCGGATCGCCGGATAAAGATCGCGACTGATCTTGCAGCAGCAGAGCAGGCCCGGGCCGAAGCAGAAGTGGCGGCCACCGACCGCACGACCGAACTCGGTGAGGCTCGGGCTGAGGCCCTCAAGCTCACAGGAAGCGCCCGTGCTCGTGCTGATGCGCTGGTGGCCGAGCGGCTGTCGAAGGCGGAGGCAGCGCTGGCAGCGCGGGCCCGCGAAGCGGAGTCCGCGCTTGCGGCAGCGCGTGCGGAGGCGATTGCAGCGCTTGACGAAGTGGCAGCCGAGGCGGCTGCGGCCATGGTCGGGAAGGTCGCTGGGCTTGAAGTCGGGCTCGACGAGGCCCGCAAGGTGATCCAGAAGGTGGCAGCCTGACATGGCCAAGCAAGCCCAACCCGGCACCGACGCCTCGCACGCCGCCGATGCCTTCCTCGGGCTCGACAGCTATGGCTGGGTTGGGCTCGCCTTTGGCCTTTTCGTCCTTGTTCTGTGGCGCCTTGGCGCCTTCCGGGCCATTCTCGGTGCACTCGACAGCCGGGTCGCCAAGGTGCGTGCAGACCTTGCCGAGGCAGAAGCCCTGCGGGCCGAAGCACAGGCCATTCGTGACAAGGCTGCCGCCGAGGCCGAGCAGGCCCGTCGGGACGCAGCTGATATGCGCGCCCGCGCCGAAGCAGATGCTGCGCGTATCCTCGCTGGCGCAGAAGACGAGGCGGCAGCAGCGATTGCCCGCGCCACGCGTCTGGCCGAGGACCGGATTGCGGCTGCCCAGCGCACCGCCGAGGCGGAATTGCGGGCACGGGCAACCGAGCTTGCCACTCGTGCCGCCAGTGAGATCCTCGCTGCCCGCCAGCAAGAGCTGAAGGGCCTGACCGACACGGCGATTGCAGGGCTCGACCGACGGACCTAGCTTGACGGCCATGGACGCGGCGCCGGACCTCCACGAAGCCGCGCAGCTTCTGGCCTCGCCTCCACGAGATCTGGTTGCGGTGAGCTACAATATCCACAAGGCCGTGGGTTCTGATGGCCGCCGTCAGCCCGAGCGGATCCTCGACGTACTCGACGAGATCGGGGCGGACATCGCCGTCCTGCAAGAGGCCGATCGGCGCTTCGGCATTCGCCACTCCGTCCTGCCTGTGCCCTTGCTTGCGGCCCGCGGCTGGCGCGCCGTCCCGTTCGACTGCTCTGGTATCAGCCTCGGCTGGCACGGCAATGCCGTTTTGGTCAGGAACGGCGTGGTCCCGCTCCGCTATCGGCGGATCCGCTTGCCAGCCATCGAGCCGCGCGGCGCCGTGCTTGCCGACCTTGGAGTCGGGCCTGGCACCTTGCGCGTTGCTGGCATGCATCTCGATCTTTCCGGCTTGCAGCGCCGGAACCAGGCCGAGGCCGTCCTCCAGCACCTTGCAGCAGCACCCGGTGACCCGCCAACCCTCGTGATGGGGGATTTGAACTGCTGGCGGGCCGATGAGCCCAGCCTGCGAGCGCTCAGCGCCCGGCTGCGGCCGTTGCCGCTGCCAGCCAGCTTTCCCGCGCGCTTGCCGATCGGCCGGCTCGACCGCATCTTTGCCAGCGCTGACCTTTCGGTCCGCGACTTTGGCGTTCATGCCTCTGCGACTGCGCGAATCGCATCTGATCATCTGCCGGTCTGGGTGCAGCTCGGCCTCGGTCTGTCATGAGGAAGGCCGCGCGCTTGTGACGGCGGGCGGGCTCTTCCTTGTCGCTGCCGCAGCTGCGGCCACGTTCTGGCTCACTCTCTGGTGGCTGTCTCGCCTTCCGCCTCCGGAGCCGAGGCCGAAGCTCGGTCCTCCCCGGCCGCTGAAAGCGACTGCGCTTGGCCAGCGTTTCGCGCCTGCGGTTGCTGCGCATCCGGGCCTGTCGGGCGTGCGTCCCCTGCTGGATCCCCTGGAGGCACTCGCAGCAAGGGTCCGTCTGGTGCGCGCAGCGCAGGCCAGCCTCGACGTCCAATACTATATCTGGCGTTGCGACATCGCTGGCCTTGTCCTGCTTGCAGAGCTGCTGGTGGCGGCCGAGCGCGGTGTCCAGGTCAGGCTTCTTCTCGATGACAATGGCATCGCCGGGCTCGATCCGGCGCTCAGGTCCATCGACGAGCACCCGCGAATCGAAGTGCGGCTGTTCAATCCCTTCGTCCTTCGCCGCATCAAGTCGCTTGGCTATCTGGTCGATTTCGACCGGCTGAACCGGCGGATGCACAACAAGGCGCTGATCGCCGATGGCACACTTGCCATTTTGGGCGGCCGCAACATCGGCGATGAATATTTCGGCGCAACCGATGCCACTCTCTTTGCTGATCTCGACACCATCGTCGCTGGCCCGGTGGTGGCCGATTTAGCCGCCGACTTTGCCCGTTACTGGGAAAGCGCCTCCGCCCATGCTGCAAGCCGGATCCTTGAGCGCGTCAAAGCCTGGCCTGGTGCCCGCCTCCGAACACGCGCCGCCGAGGCTATGGCACGGCCTGAAGCGCAGCTCTATGGCCCGGCTCTTGGCCCAGCGCCGAAACCTGATCCCCTGCTTGACCCAGCAGGGCTGGAGTGGGTTCGATGCACGCTCGTCAGCGACGATCCCGGCAAGGGGCTCGGCACGGCAGGCCGCGACCATTTTCTTGATCGCCAGCTGCTGTACGTGATCGGCCAGCCCAAGCGTGCGCTCGGGCTGGTCTCGCCCTATTTCGTCCCGACGCGCGCAGGCGTTGCCGCGCTTGTCGGGCTCGCCAGGGCTGGCGTGCAAGTTGCAATCCTCACCAACAGCTGGGAAGCCAACAATCACCGCATTGTCCACAGCGGCTATGCCCCGCATCGCCGGGCCCTGCTTGCTGCGGGTGTGCGCCTGTTCGAGGCCAAGAGGCAGTTGCGCGAGGCACCGTCCCCGGGCTTGGCCGCAGCTGGCGGTCGCCAGCGCTGGGCGCGGCGGTCCTCGTTTCGCGCCTCCGGCTCGGCACTCCATGCCAAGACCTTCACAGTCGATAGTGAACGGCTCTTCATCGGATCATTCAACTTCGACCCCCGCAGTCTTGTCTTCAACACCGAGCTCGGCGTCATTATCGAAAGCCCGCGGCTTGCGGGTGCGCTCGCTGCCGAGTTCGCTGCTGGCTTTCCGGGTGCGGCCTATCGAGTCGAGCAGTCTGGGCAGGGTTTCGTCTGGCACGAGGCGGACGGGACCAGGCATCTGTCCGAGCCAGGCACCCGCTGGCGCGACCGGGCTCTTATTCGGTTGCTGGCGCTCCTTCCGCTCGACTGGCTTCTCTAGCCGCTGCGGCGCTGCCCCCGGCTTGCGCGTGGTGGCGGATCACTTCATCGATGATGAAGCGCAGGAACTTCTCGGTGAAGTCCGGGTCGAGCTCGGCCTCCTGTGCAAGCCGCCTCAGCCGCGCAACCTGCTGGGCTTCGCGCTCCGGATCTGCTGGAGGCAGCCCGGCGGCTGCCTTGAAGGCGCCGACCTTCTGGGTGATCTTGAACCGCTCGGCGAGCAAGTGAACGAGGGCCGCGTCGATGTTGTCGATGCTCCGGCGATAGTCCCTGAGCTTGTCTGACATGTCACTCCCCTGCCTCACCTCCGGGACTTCCCCAGCGTGCGACCCGCTGGGCCTTGCCTTCGCCCAATTCGCCCCATAGCCGGGGTGGCGATGTCGGCAACGCCACCTCCTGCGCAAGTCCTCCCGCTCAAGCGGGCGAAGCCGAGCCTTGCGCCCTTGATGGCCTTGGTCGCGCCCGGTCTCAATGCCGTCAACCGCGTGATTCTCGACCGGATGCAGAGCGAAGTCGCGCTCATCCCCGAGCTTGCTGGCCACTTGATTGCCGGCGGTGGCAAGCGGCTGCGGCCGATGCTGACGCTGGGCAGCGCTGCAGCGCTCGACTATGCCGGCGACCGTCACCACCGGCTCGCTGCTGCTGTCGAGTTCATCCACACTGCCACACTCCTCCATGACGATGTCGTCGACGGCTCGGACCTGCGGCGCGGCCGGGCGACGGCCAACATCATCTGGGGCAATGGCGCCTCTGTCCTCGTCGGCGATTTCCTCTTCAGCCGCGCTTTTGAGCTGATGGTGGAGGATGGCTCCTTGAAGGTGCTGAAAATCCTCTCGCGCGCCAGCGCTGTCATTGCTGAGGGGGAAGTGGCGCAGCTCACCACCCAACGTGTGGTTGAAACCAGCGAGGAACGTTATCTTGCCATCATCAGCGCCAAGACCGCAGCGCTGTTTGCTGCCGCCTGCCAGATCGCTGCTGTCGTTGCCGAGCGTGGCCAGGCGATTGAAGACGCGCTCGAAGCCTATGGCCGCAACCTCGGGATCGCCTTCCAGCTCGTCGACGACGCGATCGACTATGTCTCCGACTCCGCGACCATGGGCAAGGACACGGGCGATGATTTCCGCGACGGCAAGGTGACGCTTCCGGTCATCCTCGCCCATGCCCGCGGCGACACCGAGGCGCGCCGCTTCTGGGCGCGGGCCATGCGGGGCGAGGCAAACGGGGCGGACGCGCTTGCAGAAGCTGTTGCCCGCCTTGCTGAAACAGGCGCTATTGAGGATACGCTTGCGCGCGCCCGCCTCTACGGCAGCCGCGCGCTCGATGCACTCGCAGTCCTGCCTGAAAGTGCTGCGCGCGCCGCACTCGCCGAGACCGTCGCCTTTGCCATCGACCGCGCCTACTGAGCTGGCCTTGAGCAGTGCGGCTGCTCTGACTGGCCTTCCCGTCAACGCCACCCGTGACCCTGGCGCGCGCGAGCGCTTCGCCCCGGCCAGCGTCGAGCCGCCACCTGGAACATTGCCTGGACCTGCGACCTTGCCGGGTTTGGCACGGAGCAGCTGGGCAGACGTCTGCTGCGGCCTTGCGCTGCCATTATCGATAGCATCCCTGGCGGGAGGAGCTGTCTTGCCGATGCGTAAAGGCCGCGCTCGAAGGCGATCTGACTGGCGAGTCTGGCCCGTTGTCCGCATGCGTAACAGCTATGTCGAGAGAAGACCGCAGGACCAGTTTCGGGCTCTTGCAACATGTGCGCCTTGCGCCTTTACCAGCGGCATGGCGCGCGCACGCATCTATCAGCAGGGGAAGCCCGCCACCCAGTCCGGCCGGGCGCGGGCCAACCTGTTCATTCTCGAGTGGGAGAGCGAGCGCCCCAAGCGGCCCGACCCGCTCATGGGCTGGGCCGGGGGTGCTGACACGGCCGAGCAGCTGCGCTTGAGCTTCCCGACGCTGGAAGCAGCGCTTGCCTATGCGCGCACTCAGGGGCTGGAGGTTGAAGTCGTGCCGCCACAGACCAAGCGGCTCATCCTCAAGAGTTATGCCGACAACTTCCGTTGAGGCTGCGCTCGGGCTAGGTTTTGGACAAGACCCCGTAGCTCAACCGGAGAGAGCGCCTGCCTTCTAAGCAGGGGGTTGCGTGTTCGAATCACGCCGGGGTCGCGACTTCTGGGAGAGAAAGGCATGAAGCTTCCTCACGATGCGCTGGTGGTGGTGGCCGATGGCGGGCGCATGGCGCTCTATCGCAATCGCGGCAATGCCTTCGCGCCCGACCTCGAGCTTATCGAGCAGGAAGCGGTTGCATTTCCGCGCACGTCCGAAATCGGCGCTGACCGCCCGGGCCGGGCCTTCGAGAGCAGTGGAAGCCGGCGCAGCGCCTATGAGGGAATCGACATCCACGACAAGGCTGAGGAGGGGTTCTGCCGGTCGATCGCTGACCGCATCGCCATTCTCTTGCCGCAAGCAAAGGCTGGCCTCCTCCTGGTTGCAGCGCCGCGGGCGCTGGGCATGATCCGAAGCCACCTTGCAGAAGATGTGCGCAGCGCCCTTCTTGGCGAGATCGGCAAAGATTATGCCGGCATGAGCCCCGCGGACATTGGCAAGGCGCTCGCGAAGCTCTGAGCCCTCAGCCCGTCGGGTTATTGGCCCGGTCGAGCACATAGGCCCGGATCGCTTCGGCCTCATCTGGGGTCAGGTGCCTGGCAAAGCTGATCATGCCGTTGCCGGCGAGACTTCCTTTGAGCACGACCTCCTCCCACTGCCTGGGATCGGCTGTGATCGGGGACCAGCGCAGGTCGGGAAGCACGCCTGACGAAATGGCAAGCGGCCCGTGGCAGACGGCGCAATTGCGCGCGTAATGGAGAAAGCCGGCTTCGACCATCTGCGGCGTGCCGAAGGCCGGCGCTTTTGGCGTGCGCTCGACCATCGGCAGATCGGGGTCGGGAATGGTACCGTTGCCCCCCAGCCGGAAGGTAACGACGCGGCCGAGCTTGGGTGGCACTTCGCGATCGAAGAAGAAGCCAGCGGCAAGCGCGAAGGCGGTGCCCCAGCCGGTCGCCACGGTCACATACTGCTCGCCATCAAGCGCATAGGTAACGGGAGGGGCGGCAATTCCGGACTTCAAGTTCATGGCCCAAAGCTTGCGCCCGGTCGCCGCCTCATAGGCGACGAAATCGCCCTTGACCGTGCCTTGGAAGACGAGCCCGCCTGCAGTTGAGAGAATGCCGCCATTCCACGGGCCTTCATGCTCGACTGTCCAGCGCGGCTTGCGCGCGACTGGGTCCCAAGCGATGAGCCGCCCCTTCAGCATGGCGCGCACCGCCTTCAGCGTGCCTTCGGGCAGCCGCGGTGCGAAGCCAGAGGAGAAATCCACTCCCGTGTTCCACGCGACCGGCCGAGTCGCCATCAAAGCGTCCCGGTGCATCGCCTGCGGGATTTCCTGGGCTGGGATGAAGACCAACCGCTCGGTCGGGCTGTAGGCCATTGGATGCCAGTTGTGGGCGCCAAGCGGACCTGGCGCCACCAGCATGCTGGTATCCCCGTAGCGAGCCTGTTTCGTCTCGATAGGCCGGCCGCGCGCGTCAAGCCCGCTTGCCCAGGTCATTGGCACGAAGGCATCGCCGGAGAGGAGCGCGCCGGTTTTCGCGTCAAGCACGTAGAAGAAGCCGTTCTTGGGCGCCTGCATGACGACGCGCCGCATTGTGCCTTTTGGTCCCAGCGGCAGCTCGGCGAGGATGAGCGTCTGCGTGGCGGTATAGTCCCAATTGTCGCGCGGCGTCGTCTGGTAATGCCAGCGGTAGTGTCCCGTGTCGGCATCCACGGCAACGATCGAGGAGACGAAGAGATTGTCGCCCTTGCCTTCGGGGTCGCGGACGTCGGCATTCCATGGGCTGCCGTTGCCAACACCCATGATGACCTGGTCATTGCGCTCGTCATAGACGATTGCGTCCCACACTGTGCCGCCGCCGCCATCGCGGGTCCAGGCGCCGCGATTGCCCCAGGTCGGATTGGCAAGCCGCGCCAGCGCCGTGTCGGATGCTGCGCCATCGGGGCGCTTGTCAGGGTTCGGCACCGTGTAGAAGCGCCAGCGCAGCGAACCGTCCTTGATATCATAGGCAGAGAGATAGCCACGCACGCCAAGCTCGGCTCCGCCATTGCCGATGAGGACCATATCCTTCACCACCCGCGGTGCGCCTGTGATGGTATAGGGCTTCGTCTGGTCGACGGTTGTCACCGACCAGATGAGCTTGCCCGTCTTCGCATCGAGCGCCTGGAGGCGGCCATCGAGCACGCCAAGGAAAAGGACGCCGTCGCGGATGGCAACGCCGCGATTGACGACATCGCAGCAGGCCTTGGCTCCGACTGCCCGGTCAACTCCGGGATCGTGCACCCAGAGCTCCCGGCCGGTTCGTGCATCGAGCGCATGCAGAACCGACCAGCTCGAGGTCACATACATGACGCCGTCGGCAATGATGGGCGTTGCCTCCACGCCACGGCCGGTGGAAAGGTCATAGGTCCAGGCGACCCCGAGTTTGGCGACATTGCCCCTGTTGATCTGCGCCAGCCGTGAATGACGCTGCTCGTCATAGGTGCCGCCATAGCTCAGCCATTCGGCATGGGCCGAGCCTGCCTTCGCCAGGCTGTCAGTCTCGGCTGGCCCCGCCTCGCCGGCGGGCGCACCCGGCCAGCCACTCCCTGCGAGCAGGGCCAGCACAGCCACTAATGCCACCCCGCGCATCCATGAGCTTCTTCTCACTTCCCACTCCCGTTCAACCTTCTCCTCGGCCTTGCCCCTAGGCCGGAAGGGAAGGGCAATTCCCTCCGACTTTGCAACCCCCGTGCCTGCTGCTGCCAGCCATCACCGCTGCTCGTGGTCAAGCCCGGGCAATCCGCCGCGGCGCCTGGAGGCCCATTGTCACCAGCAGGAAGGCAGCGCCAGCCATGGTGGCGGCAACGAAAAAGGGTGCGCCGGGAAGACGGAGCAGCGCGTCCGCACCCGAGACGCTGGCGAAAATTTGCGCATAGAGCGGCGGCCCGAGCACGATTGTTACGCTCGAAATCGCATTCAGCGCTCCTTGCAGTTCACCCTGGGCATCGGGGGCAGTCATCGACGTCGCGAGTGCCTGCAGGGATGCCGGAGCCAAAGCGCCAAGGGAGCCGATGAGAATGCCGCCGAGCAGAAGTGCTGGCGTTTCGGCAAGCGCATAGAGGCTGGCGGCAAGCACACCCGCAAGCAGCCCGGCGCGCAGGGTCCGCGCTTCGCCCAGGCGCTTGACTGCTCGCTTGACCAAGAGACCATTGACCAGGACGGAGAGCAGCCCGACCATGCCGAGCGACAAGCCGACATCTTGTGGCGACCAGCCATAGCGATACTGGGTGTAATAGGGCCAGATGGTGTGCTGCGCCTGGATTGCCATCCACCAGAGGAAATGGACGATGGCGAGCACGAGCAGCGGACCGCGCACGGCCGAGAGCCGGCGGAAGGTCGAAAATGGGTTGGCGCGGGCAAGGCTGAACGTCCGCCTCAGGTCTTGGCGCAGGCTTTCCGGCAGCACGAACCAACCGAGCAGGAAATTGGCCATGCAGGCGGCCGAGGCGGCAAGGAAGGGAAGCCGATAATCCTCTGCCCCGAGCAGCCCGCCGAGGGCGGGTCCGGCCATGAAGCCGAGCCCGAAGGCCACGCCCACCAGCCCGAAGTTTTGCGCCCGCTTCTCCGGCTCTGTGACATCGGCAATATAGGCGTAAGCCGTGGCATAGCTTGCGCCCGTTGCCCCTGCGATGATCCGGCCGATGAAGAGGACGAGGAGGTTGGGCGCGAAGGCTGCGATAAGGAATGCGAGGGCATGGCCTGCGCTCGAGACAAGCAGCACCGGCCGCCGGCCAAAGCGATCGGAGAGCCCGCCGAGGACCGGCGCGGCCATGAACTGGGCGATGGCAAAGCTCATGACCAGCCAGCCGCCAATCGCCGAAGCCTCGGAGAGCGAGACGCCCCCAAGCCGCATCACCATGGTGGGCAGCACCGGGATGACAAGCCCGAAGGACAAGGTGTCGATCCACACCAGGAGTACGATGAAGGCCAGCGCCCGCCGGCTGGCAGGCCGGGCAGCAGCAGTGTCCGTGCGGGTCTCGGGCGCGTTCAAGCGCTGTCGCCGAGCTTGCCGTGCAGCTGTTCGAAGCCCTTGACGTCCCCTGCTGCGAGAAGCCGCGCTTGCTCCTGCCAGCGATCACGCGCTGGCCGCCCCTGGAACTGGCCGAGGCGCGCGTCGAGTGCAGCGAGCTCGGCCTCGCTCATGTCGGCGATCTGCTGGAACCGGGTGATCCCGAGCTCGCCGAGCAGGGTGGCGAGCTTCGGTCCCACCCCCTTGATCTGGCGCAAGTCATCTGGCGGGCCTGCGGCTGGCGGCACGGTCAGCGGAGGAAGCTCCGTCCCTTGCCTGGTGGCCTCTTCGGCACGGGGCACTGCCTCCGGTGGCGGCACTTGGATGAGCCTTCGCCGTCGCGCCGGGATCACGACAAAGACGACAACAGCGGCGAGGAAGACGAGGATGGCAAAGCCGAGGAGAAGCCCCTGGTCGATGGTCATGAAAGAAGCCTAGGAGGCGCTGCGCGTCATGGTCAATCGCGCCCGGGCCGCCTCAGGTGGTGCGCTGGGCCCGGTCCTGCTGGTTGGTCGCGCGGATGGCAGCTGCGATCATCTCCCAGTCCGACGCCTCCAGCCTGGTCAACTGGCTGAAATTGCCACCACTCACCAGCCATTGGCCACCGTCGATCGCGATGATCTCGCCAGTCAAATAGGCGCACTCGTCTGCCATCAGAAAGAGGGCGAGCTGGGCCAGCTCGAAATGGTCACCAAGCCGCCGCAGCGGAATCTGCTCTGCTCCCGAGCCGCCGCCGATCTTGGCGGCAAGAGGTGCCGGCATCAGCCGCTCCCACGCCCCCTTGGTCGGGAACGGCCCCGGCGCAATGGCGTTGGCGCGGATGCCTTTGGGGCCCCACTCGACAGCAAGACTCTGTGTCATTGCCGCAACGCCTGCCTTCGACATGGCCGAAGGCACGGTGAAGGGCGAGCCGTTCCACACCCAAGTCGTGACAATCGAGAGGATGTTCCCCTTGTGGCCACCGGCGATCCAGCGTTTGCCTGCAGCAACTGTGGTGTTGAACGTGCCGTGCGCCACGATGGAGGCGATGGCGTTGAAGGCATTGGCCGACAAATCCTCGGTGCGGCTGATGAAATTGCCGGCAGCGTTGTTGACAAGGCCAGTAAGCGGCCGGTCGGCGAAGATGGTCTCCATGGCCTCGTCGATCTGGCCGGCGTTGCGGATATCGACGGCCATGGGCGTGACTGTGCCGCCGGTTGCTGCGCGCATCTCGGCTGCGGCCTCTTCCAGCACCTGCCCGCGTCGGCCCCAGATGACGACTTCAGCGCCATGGGCGGCAAACGCCTCGGCCATCGACCGGCCAAGCCCAGTGCCGCCACCTGTCACCAGGATCTTCTGGCCGGCGAGAAGATCAGGCCGGAACATCGACCTTGCCATGCTGTTCTCCCCTTGCTGTCGCCCCGCTGCTAGGCGGCGAGCCCCAGCGGATTCAACTATCCAAAGTCACGCAGCCGCTTCTCCTCCATGCCCGCAGCCCGCAGAGGCCCGGGAGCGGGGCGGGCGCTGCTGGCTTCTATCGCATGGGCGCGCGGGTTGCCCCAGTTCAGGCAGCGGCGCGGTAGCTGCCGTCGCGGATCGCCCGCCACCAGGGCTCGTTTTCGAGATACCATTGAACGGTCTGGGCGAAGCCGCTCGCAAAATCGTAGCGCGGTGCATAGCCGAGCTCGGCCATCGCTTTGCTGCAGTCGATCGCATAGCGCCGGTCGTGGCCGGGGCGGTCGGCGACGAATGTCTTGAGGCTGGCCGTGGGCTTGCCGCGTGCTGCCGGGCAATCCGGAAAGCGGAGCGCAAGGCCGGGGTCGGCAGCGAAGGCCTGATCCACGGTATGGCACAGCGTGTCGATGACGGTCAGGTTGGGAAGCTCCGCGCCGCCGCCAATATTATAGGTCTCCCCCGGCCGGCCACAGTCGATGACGGCCATGATGCCGCGGCAATGGTCCTCGACATGAAGCCAGTCCCGCACTTGCATCCCGTCGCCATAGATGGGGAGTGGCTTTCCTTCGAGCGCGTTCAAGAGGAACAGGGGAATGAGCTTCTCGGGGAACTGGAAGGGGCCATAGTTGTTCGAGCAATTCGATGTCGTGGTCTCCAGCCCATAAGTGTGATGATAGGCACGAACCAGATGGTCAGAGGCTGCCTTGGATGCCGAATAGGGCGAGTTCGGGGCATAGGGCGTCGTCTCGTGGAACGGCGGGTCGTCGGGCGCCAGCGTCCCGTAGACCTCGTCGGTTGAGATATGGTGGAAGCGGTGGGGCCGTCGGCTGTCCCCCAGCCAGGCCTTGCGTGCGGCTTTGAGGAGGGTGTGGGTCCCAAGAATATTGGTTTCGATGAAGGCGTCGGGCCCGGTGATCGAGCGGTCGACATGGCTTTCGGCAGCGAAGTGGACAAGTGTGTCCACCTGTCTGCTCGCCAACAGTTCCTCAACCAGCGTTGCGTTGCGGATATCGCCGACCACCAGCTCCGCCTTCACATTGGCGAGATTGGCGCGGTTGCCAGCATAGGTTAGCGAATCGAGCACAGTCAGCCGGTCATCGGGGCGCTCGCGTGCCCAAAGGCGCACAAAATTGGCACCGATGAAGCCAGCGCCGCCAGTGACGAGAAGCGATCGCATCAAAATCCTCTCCTGCTCAGCGCACGGGGGCGCAGGCATCGCCAGCCACCCGCAGCCGATCACAGAAGCTGCGTGGCTCGACGCCTGCATCGAGCATCACCCGCAGCCGCCAGAGAGTCCGGTCTTCACCGGGATTGGTGCGGCTGAGCTCCGGCCGCAAGCCTCGGAGCTCCGGATGGCGGGCAGCAAGATCTCGAAAGGCACGCCGCGCTGCAGCTTCGGACGAAAAGGCCCCGAGCTGGACCATGGCAAATGAACCGCTATCTGCAGGCGCGGGTGGCGCGGGTTGCGAAGTTGGTACTGGCGGCGCGGGTTTGAGAGCGGGTGCTGGCGGCGGTTCGGGCCGGCGCGGGGGAATTTCTTGTGGCTCGGGGGCTGGCAAGTTCGCAGCCTCCGACTGGCCGAGAAGGTCGGTGGGCGGGCCCCCGGCCGGCTCGCGTGGCGGCAACGGGACTGGTGTTTCCGGCAGCCGGTCGGGGTCAATGCGGCCATCGGGCGCCTGCCCCTCGCCCGCAGGAAACATGAGCTGCCCTTGGCCTTCGACTGGTGTGCCCTCGATGCCCGGGCCCTCGGCAGGCACGCGCCAAGGCCCCGGCGATGGGACCAGTGGCACTTTGTCGGCAGCCGGGATGTCCCCGGGCCCGTCGGCCTTGCGTGTGACAAGCAAGAGGCCAGCGACCACGATCGCAATCAGGAGGAGGAGCGCGCCCAGAAGAGTCCACAAGGTCTTGCGGCCGATGAGGGTTGCCTCGGCAAGCTCGGGATCAGCTTCCTCAAGCCAGGGCTCGCGGCCGCGCGCTGCCTCTTGGCGGGGCGAGGGCGTGCGCGCCATCAGCGCAGCTCCTCGACGGCTTTGACACCCATGATCGACAGCCCAGCGCGGAGAATCTGCCCCACGGCGCCTGCGAGTGTCAGTCGGGCTGCGGTCAGGCCGGGGTCGTCTGTCATGATCCGGAACATGGGATCGTCATTGCCGCGGTTCCAAAGCGCGTGAAAGGCGCTGGCCAGATCGTGAAGGTAGAAGGCGATCCGATGCGGCTCGCGCGCAGTCGCCGCCTGCTCGACCAGGCGCGGCCATTGCGCCATCCGCTTGACCAAGTCCCATTCCGCATCGTCGAGCCGGTCGAGCGGGGCGGGGACTGGCAGCGCCAGCCCCTCGGCCCGGCGCTCGACCGAGCGGATCCGCGCGTGCGCATATTGGACATAGAAGACCGGGTTCTCGCGCGATTGCTCCACGGCCTTCACATAGTCGAAGTCAAGCGGGCTTTCCGGCCGCTTGGTCAACATCATGAACCGCGTCACATCTGGCCCGACTTCCTCGACCACGTCGGCAAGGCTGACAAAATTGCCAGCGCGCTTGGACATGCGGACTGGCTCACCACCACGGAAAATCCTCACCATCTGCACAAGCTTGACATCGAAGGGCACGCGCCCGCCCGAAAGCGCTTCAACTGCGGCCATAATCCGCTTCACAGTCCCGGAATGGTCAGCGCCCCAGATGTCGATGAGGGCCGAAGACCGGGCTGCCTTCTCGGCATGATAGGCCATGTCGGCGCCGAAATAGGTCCAGCTTCCGTCTGACTTTCGGATCGGGCGATCGACATCGTCGCCGAAGGCAGTTGCCCGGAATAGCGGCAACACCGAGGGCTCCCAGTCCTCTTGCGCCTCGCCCTTGGGCGGCGGCAGGGTCCCATCATAGACGAGGCCCTCGGCGCGCAGCCGCGCTTCCGCTGCTGCGGGTGCACCACGGGCCTGGAGCTCGGCTTCGGAAGTGAAGATGTCGTGGCGGATCCCGAGGCTCTCGAGATCGGATCGGATGCAGTCCATCATCGCAGCGACTGCCCGTGCCCGGAACAGCTCCAGCCATTCGGCCTCGGGGCGGCCAAGGAAGCGGTCACCGAATTCCCTGGCCAGCGCTTCTCCCACCGGCACCAAATAGTCTCCAGGGTAAAGCCCTTCTGGGATGGGGCCGATATCCTCGCCGAGTGCTTCGCGGTAGCGCAGATGCACCGAGCGTGCGAGCGCGTCCACCTGCGCGCCGGCATCGTTTACGTAATATTCGCGCACCACCCGGTGGCCGGCAAAGGCGAGCAGGTTCGCAAGCGCATCGCCCACGACTGCGCCCCGGCAATGGCCGACGTGCATGGGGCCAGTGGGATTGGCAGAGACGAATTCGACATTGATCGGCAGTGCTTCATCTCGCGGCGGCTGCTTGCCATAGGTGTCTCCCGCAGCCCGGATGGTCCAAAGCTCCTGCGCCCACACGTCCCGGGCCAGGGTGAGGTTCAGAAACCCCGGCCCGGCAACTTCAGCCTGCGCAATTTCCGGCGCGCGCGCAAGCAGCATCGCCAAGCGCGCAGCAAGCTGGCGCGGCGGCACGCCCGCCGCCTTGGTGAGCGCCAGCGCGGCATTGGTTGCAACGTCACCATGCGCTGCATCGCGCGGCGGCTCGACAACGGGTCGCACCCCATGGCCGCTGGCGATGCTGCCCTCTGCCTCCAGCGCTGCGATGGCTTCCGCCACGCGCGCTTCAACTGTTGCAAAGATGTTGGCCATCCAAACTCCGGTTCCGCTTGCCGCGTTAGCGGCTGGGGGGCGGTGTGCCAACGGCGTGTCGTCCTGCCTTGGCAGTAGGCTTGCGCTTGGCTAGGGTTCTTCCGCGAGCAACAGGGCGCAACGGAGACGAAGGCATGGATATTCGGAATCTCGTGGCATCGGTCACGGCGGGAGCGACCGTTCTGGCACAGGTGGCGCCTGTGGCCGTCATTCTGCCGCTTGCAGCGCCCGCAGCGGCCCAGTCCACCCGCTATGTGGAAGTTCAGTGCTATTCGGCGCCGGGGCGGCAGAACCGCTGCCCACTGCCGGATGGAACCCGGTCGGTCACCTACAAGGGCCCCGACCGTTCGATGGTCTGTCGCGAGGGCCGCACTTTTCGCCAGCTCGGCAGCAACCTTTTGGTCTCGAATGGCTGTGGCGGTATCTTTGAGGCTGCAGTTGAGGACCGCGGTTCGGGCTGGGGTGGCTCGGGTGGTTCCGGCTGGGGTGGCTCGGGTGGTTCGGGCGGCTCGGGCTGGGGCGGTTCGGGTGGTTCCGGCTGGGGTGGCTCGGGCGGGGAAATCACTTGCCGCAGCATCGATAACCGCGAGCAGCGCTGCCGGGTCCAGACGGGTGGGCGCGTCGAGCTGCTACGCCAGCTTTCGAATGCGCCCTGCATCGAGGGCCAGACTTGGCGCTATGACCGCAGCGCCATCTGGGTGCGCAACGGCTGCCAGGCCACGTTTCTCTACGGCTCTGCGACTGGCTCTGGTGGCAACTGGGGCGGCTCGGGCGGCAGCTGGGGTGGCTCGGGCGGCAGCTGGGGCGGCTCAGGGGGCAGCTGGGGCAGCGGCTTTGCTGGCGAGATCCGCTGCCGCAGCAGCAACAATCGCTACAACCGCTGCCCGGTTGCAACTGGCGGGCGAGTCGAGCTCATCGAGAAGCTGTCACGGGCAGAATGCCGGGCCGGTCGCAGCTGGGGGTATGATTCGCGGTCGATCTGGGTGAACTATGGCTGCGAGGCACGCTTCGCCTACGGCCGCGGCAGCTTCCAGCCCCAGTATGGCAATGTTGGCAGCAGCAGCAGTGGTGGCAGCGGCTCCGGGGTGGCTGCTGGCATGCTCGGTGCCGGGCTCGCCGCTGGCCTCATCGCCATCTTGAACGCGCGCGGCCAGACGGCCGATACAACCCGGCCTGCCTCGACGCTCCAGGCGGACTATCGCCTGTTCCCTGCAGCAGCCCAAGTCGAAGCCAAGGCCTGCATGGCCGAGGCCGGCCGGCAGCTCGGGCATTCGGGCGCAACTGCACTTCGGCTGGACCGGGTCGTCTCATCTGAACGCCGCGGCGCGGGTTGGCACCTGGTCAGCGAAGTGACGGGCACCTGGCCGAAGGAAACCAATCGGCTGCGGCTCGAATGCACGGCGACAGCCGAACGGGTGAGTGCGTTCGACGTCCGGATGCTCTAAGGCTCCTTGCTACGGCCGCTTGTGCGGCGGGCAGCAACTTCCATTCGCGTCGCGCGTTTGCCTGGCCAAGTCTAGCACTGTTCTTGCGTCCTGGGGCTACGGCCGCCGCAAAAAATAGCCCTCGTGCCGGGGCACGAGGGCCGCTCAAGGGGGTCAGAGACGAGAAGCCGCTAATCCGGTAGCTCTTTATGGGGCGTGAACGGCGTGGCGCGAAAACGGAGCGCCTCGCGCCCGCCCAGCAACAGCACGGCTGTCCCGAATGGCAGCCAATAATAGATGAGGCGGTAGAGGAGGAGCGCCGAGACCAGCTCCGGCCGGTCAATGGCCGGAAGCGTGACGAGCATGACGGCCTCAAACACGCCAAGGCCGCCTGGCGCATGGGTGATGAGCGCGACGACGACGGCCACCACATAGGCAACCAGCAGTTGCGGATAATGCCCCCAGACATGCGTCGGCAGCAGCACCAGGAGGGCAGCGCTGGCAAGAGCGATATCAGCCGCCGCTAGCAGGAACTGGAGCAAGGCCTGCGGGAGTGTTGGCACCGGAAGCCGCCAACCCAGAAGCGTGAGCGGCCCCCGCTGCCGGGTGCAAGCGAAGAGGTAGAGCAGAATCGCGCCAAGCACGAGTGCTCCCAGCATCACTTGCAAGGGGTGCGACACCGTCATGTCATCGATCCGGAGCGCGCCGCGATGCGTGATGAGAAACAGGCCAAGTAGCAGGAAGATGCCCAGCCAGTAGGTCACGCCGGCGATCACCACGATACGGGCGATGTCGGCGGCGGAAAGCCCGGTTCCCGCATAGGCTCGCCAGCGCGCAGCACCGGCAGTTATGGGTGCAAACCCGAGGTTGTGGCTGAAGCTGTAGGCGGAGAAGGCGCCAAGCGCACACCGCCACCAGGGCAGCTGCTGGCCCATCGCTGCAAGCGCCAGCAGGTCGTAGCCTGCAAGCAGAAGGTAGCTGAGTGCCGTCAGCACCAGGGCAGCCAGAAACTGTCCGGCTGAAATCTGACCGAGCGCTGTTCCAACTTCGGCCCAGTTGAGCTCCCGCAGCAAATGGCCGAGCGCAGTTGCCGCAATCACCACCACGAGGAGCGCGCCTGCCACGGAAAGCGACAGCCGGTTCCGCCGGAGCCTGACCAGAAGGCGACGGATGCGCTGCGCGCGCACCAGCGCCTCAACCGGCCCGCGCGGCGATCACGCTGCCCGCCCAGTCACGATCATGTCGAGGGCAACGCGAAGTTCCTCGCGCCAGTGGGCAGGCAGCCCAATGCACGCCCGCGCCGCCGAACAGTCGAGGACAGAACAGGATGGTCGCTTTGCTGCGGTTGGATAGTCTGCTGTCCTGATGGGGACAACGGGGGCCGCATGGGCCAGCAGCCAGCGTGCCAGCGCTTCCTCGCGGATTGCAATGGCAAAATCATACCAGGACGCCACTCCGGCGTCGGTCCAGTGCTGGACTCCCGTTGCTCCCGCCCGCACCAAGGCGAGGAGGGCCCGGGCGAGGCTTGCTGCATGGGTTGGCGATCCCACCTGGTCGGCCACCACGCGCACTTCATCGCGTTCGGCCAGAAGACGCAGCATGGTGCGCACGAAATTCTGCCCTTCGGCAGCATAGACCCAGGCGGTGCGCACCACCAGCGCATCGGGGTGCGCGGCAAGGACCGCTTCCTCCCCGGCCCGCTTGGTCGCGCCATAGACGCTGAGCGGGGAGGGGAGGGCATCGGGCGGGTAGGGGCTGCCGCGCGCCCCGTCGAACACGAAGTCGGTTGAGACATGGACAAAGGCTGCTCCGGCAGCCTGGGCTGCCTCCGCCAGCCAGCCGGGTGCCGTGCCATTGACCAGCATGGCCTGCTCTGGCTCGCGCTCGGCCCGGTCGACTGCCGTGTAGGCAGCAGCATTGATGAGGACGTCGGGTGCCACTTCGGCGATTATGCGGGCCATGGCTCTGCGGTCGGTGATGTCGAAGTCAGCTTTGGGGGGCGCAATGAGCGCGACGTCTGGCGCCGCGGCTGCTGCCAGCGCGCGTCCGAGCTGGCCGCTGCCTCCCGTCACCAGCACCCTCAAGGAAAGACCTCCGCATCAGCGAGCAGCGGTGCTGCGGCGTCCTTCGGGGATAGCTGGGGGGACATGCGCGCACCCGCGGGGCCATCGAGCGGCCATTCGATCCCGATTTCGGGATCATCCCAGCGGATCCCGCGGTCGCTCGGCTGGTGCCAGAGAGTCGTGCACTTGTAGAGAAAATCGGCGACATCGGAGAGCACCAGGAAGCCGTGTGCGAAGCCAGGCGGAATCCAGAGCATCTCCTGCCCTTCCTCGGTCAGGATGGCGCCGGCCCAGCGGCCGAAACTTGGTGAGCTCTTGCGGATATCGACCGCGACATCGAAGACGCGGCCTCGCGCCACCCGGACCAGCTTTCCTTGCGGCGCGTGCAGCTGGTAGTGGAGCCCGCGCAGGACGCCGCGGGTCGAGCGGCTGTGGTTGTCCTGTACCCATGTCGTCGGCAGGCCGGCATCTGCGAAAGCCCGGGCATTGAACGTCTCAAGAAAGAAGCCACGCGAGTCACCATGGATTCGTGGCCGGATGCGCTTGACATCCGGCAGATCGAGGCTTTCGATGATCACGCGCGGCGCTCCACCTGCCGGAGCAGATACTCGCCATAGCCCGATTTCCTGAGCGGCTCCGCCAGCCGCAGCAGCTCCTCCGTTGTGATGAACCCCTGCCGCCAGGCGATTTCCTCTGGACAGCAGATCTTGAGCCCCTGTCGCTCCTCGACGATCCGCACATAGAGGGCGGCATCGAGTAGGCTTGCGTGCGTTCCCGTGTCGAGCCAGGCAAAGCCCCGCCCCATGAGCGCGACATGAAGGTCACCGGCTTCGAGATATTTGCGGTTCAAGTCCGTGATCTCGAGTTCGCCGCGCGCGGACGGCGTGAGGGCGTGGGCATAGTCGACCGCCCGCCCATCATAGAAATAGAGGCCAGTGACGGCGAAGTTGCTCTTGGGCTCCCGGGGCTTCTCCTCGATCGTCTCGGCGCGGCCGTCGGCGCCGAAGCTGACGACGCCATAGTCGGACGGATTCTTCACCTGGTAGCCGAACACGCTTGCGCCATGCAGGCGCTGCGACGCTTCCCGAAGCAGGTCGGGGAGGCCATGACCGTAGAAAATATTGTCGCCCAAAATCAGCACTGAGGGCTCAGTCCGCACGAAATCCGCGCCGATAAGATAGGCCTGTGCCAAGCCTCCTGGCTGCGGCTGCACTGCATAGCTGAGTGCGAGGCCCCACTGCTGTCCGTCCCCCAGCAGGGCTTCGAAGGCGGGCCGGTCATGCGGCGTGGTGATGACCAAAATTTCCCTGACCCCAGCCAGCATCAGGACCGAGAGCGGGTAGTAGATCATCGGCTTGTCATAGACCGGCATCAGCTGTTTCGAGACCGGTTTCGTCAGCGGGTAGAGGCGCGTGCCGGAGCCGCCGGCCAAGATGATGCCGCGTCGTGTCATGGGGTGTGTTCTGTCGGGCCTGTAGTTATCCGTGCCGGGCAACCATGCGCAGCAGGGCGGGCGGCACCCAGTCGTGGATGAAATGTCGCCTCGCCACTTCGCGGTCCGGGCGGTCGGCGGTGCCCGGCCGCGGCTTGAACACGGTGGTGCGCACGGGCACGTTGCGGATGCCCTCTTCGGGCGCCGTATAATAGTAGAGCGCGAGCGACTTGCGCGACCGGTCCGGCGGGCACGCCAGCGGGTCGGGCACACCGTGGAAGCTGTCGAGGTCGGTGTTGAAGATGACCGCGCGGCCCATGATCGGGGCGATCTGGGCACGTCGCTCCTTCATGTCCCGCGTCCACAGCTCCAGATGGCCGCCCCAGCGCTCGTCCCAGTCGTCGTTGAGGTAAACGAGGAGGTTGAGCCGGCGGATGACATTCATGCCCTTGCGGACATTGAAGTCGGCGTGGATCGAGAGATGTCCGCCCGGCCTGGTTTCGTGCAGCCCGCCGCCCACATAATAGGGGTCGGCGATGAGCTTCGGAATTCCCGTCAGCGCCTCGAGAAAGCGGAGCATCGGCTCGCCGTTCATCTCGGCCAGAAAGGCGCGCAGCCGGGGCGTGCGGATGTCCTTGGGCTGCCACTCATATTTCAGCCGCTCCTGGGCGCGGTCATAGCTTTTGCCGGCGCCAGCGGCCGGCCATTCGGCCAAGAGCGGCCGCAGCACGTCGGGGGCGAAAAAGTCGTCGAGGACGATGCTCGGAAACGGGTCGGCGGCGACGTAGCGATCGTGGAGCGCCGCCCCGGCCGCGCTCGCCTGCGCGACATCGAGCGCGACGACATCGTCGGAAAGCTGCAGGGTCTCGAGAACGGGCATCAGGGTCTCCGGGGGTGGACGGCCGTCGCACGCATTGCGGAGGCTCTTAGCATGGGCCAAACTGGGGACAAAAGCCGCTTTCTGGCTCGGTCATGGCGAACGCACGCTGCGGGCCAGATCGGCGAACAGCCCGGCAACAAAACCCACGTAGGTTTCGAGCCCTTCGCGCACCCGCGCGGCGGCGGCCCCGATGTCGGCTGCAACCTCGTCCCGCCGGTCGAGCGCATCGACCGTGAAGGCCAGGGCCTCGTCGGTCGACATGCCCTTTGCCGGCACCAGCCAGCGGTAGCCAAGCCCGCCGAACAGTCCCTCGAACTTTCGGCTGTAGCTGACCGGCACCACGGGAACGCCAGCCGAGAAGGCGGCAATGGTTGCGTGCATCCGCGCGCCGACCAGGAAATCGAGGCCGGAAATGTAGGACTTCGCCTCCGATGGCGAGGCAAAGTCGGGGGCTTCGACGAGCCCGGGATAGCGCGCCGCCAGCGCCCGGGCGACGGCGGGGTCGTCCTCGCTCGAATTGCCATGGGCGAAAACATGCTTGACCAGCTCGACCCGGACATCGCCACGCGCGAGCAGGGCCTCGATGAGCCGGTGGGTATAGTCCCGGTAGTCGAGCCCGAGCCCGAACTCGTTCCTGCCGGTGTACCCGCCGGCATAGAGCAGCCCCGAGACATTGAGGCCGACACGCCTGCCAGGACCCCTGGGTGCCGGCGTGAAGGGGAGGGCAAAGGCCACATCGACAGCCCCGAACAACCGGGCTCCTGGGGCCAGGGCGCGGGCAGCATCAAGGCTCAGCGGGTCGCGGGTGAACACTGCCCTCGCCCGGCCCATGGTCCAGGCTGCAGCCGACCGGTGGGGCTGGCGCGAGAACGGTCCGATGGTCTGGGGCGAGAGGATGAGCGGCGTGCCGGCGGCGATTGCGAGGACCTTCGACAGCAGGATGAAGAGGAAGCGACGGTCGGGGTAGATGTCCGTGAAGCTGTCGCCGCCGCCAATGTCGAACAGGGCATCGAGCCGGCGTACATCGGTGAAGAATCCCCGGGGGGACGAGAGGTAGCGGGAGTCGATCGGGTGTATCGCTTGGAAGCCGGTCACATAGGGTGCGCCGGAATCACGAAACTTGAAGAGCTCGAAACGGGCTTCCACTCCCGCCCGTGCGGCAGCGTCCTGAAGCAGCGCGATATTGCTGACGGTCAGTGCGCCGACCCCGAGGTTGGCGCTGTTGTCGCTGTGCCAGATGAGGCCGATCTTGAGCGGGCGCGCCATGGCGGTCTTTCATTGCACCTTGGGCTGGGGACGGCGGGTTGCAGGTGGCCCCTGCACCCGGAACCCGCCGCCTGGATCAGTTGCCCGCCGGCATGGCCGCAGCGGGGCCTGGCGCAGGTGCTGGCGCCGCAGCTTCGCCGGTTGCCGGGGGGGCAAGCACCTTCTCCGGTTCTGGCGCAGCGGGGGGCTCCTTGGGTGCATACCCCTCCTGATAGGTCACGCGCTCGCGCGCCGCCTTCACCAGGCTCTCGACTTCTTTCCGGAGCGCCTCTTGCACTCGGAGGTTGCGCAGAAGTTCGGTCGCAGCAGAGCGAGCCCGCTCGCCCGTAAACGGCTGCACGATCGTGTTACGCACTTGGTTTACCAGCATCATCTGCCCGCCTGGAACCGGCTGCGGGAACATGAACAGCTCACCTGGCTTTTCCGTAAGCAGCTTGGCGATGGCGCGGACGAACTCCGGATTGGCGCCGAGCGCATCCAACCGGTTCGGGCCGCGCTGAAACTCGATTCCCGCCTCGCTCAGGACCTGCTCCACGCCCTCCATCGTCTTGACAGTGGCCAAAGGCAGCTTCTCGAGCTGGGCTGGGCGCATGAAGCGGATCTGGTCAACTTCCCAGATCTTGCGCTTGTCGAACAAGTCCGGGTTCTCGGCGATAAACTTGTCCACATCCTCGCGTGTCGGCTGCGAGATCTTCGCTGCAATCTCCGATGCGAACGCCTGCGCCAAAAGCTGCTCGGTGGCGCGCCGCTCCTGCAGCTTGAACTGGGGCGACTGGTCGAGCTTGCGCTCACGTGCGGCCTGCATGAGCGCCCGTCGGCTGATGATTTGCTGGAGTGCCGCGATCTCGGCGTCACGCCGACTCATCTCTGGCGGGATATTGGCGCCGGCCAGTTCGGCGTTCACTTCAAGAAGCGTGATGTCGGTGCCATCGAGCCGGGCGACGACCTGGCCAGACGGCGGGTCGCCGCCGCCCGTCTTTCCATCGCCACAGGCAGCAAGCAGCAGCGCCAAGGCGGATGCCAGCAGTGGAGTGCGCACAGCGCCGCCAGGGCCCTTCTTGCTCTTGCCTCCGATGATCCCCGTCATGTCCTGTCCTTTCGGATGCTGTGAGTTTGTTGTCATCCAGCGTGCGCGATCTTGGGCCTTGGCGGGCGTCCCGGCCTCAGACGCGGCGAAGCCCGAGCATGGCGCGCACCATGGTTGCCGCCTTTTCCGGCTGCCGGCGCCACAGCCGGCGCAGGATGAGTGCCACGCTTAGCGGATATTGCAGCGGCCAAAGCAGCGGAAAGTGACGCCGGTAGAATTTGATTCGGCTGCGCATCAGATAATATTCGGCCATCGGCGTGCGCCTGCCCTTGCGCGAAGACGACCCCAGAGAGCCGCCCTCCTTGTGGTAGATGATGGCGCCGTGGGCAAAGGCGGTCGCGAACCGGCCGCGGTTCCTGACTGCCCAGTCCATCTCCTCGAAGTAGAGGAAATAGCTCTCCTCCATGAGCCCGACGGTCTCAAGAAAGGCGCGGCTTGCACACAGCGAGGCGCCGAGCACGAAATCGGTCTCTTCTGCAACCGTGCGCGGGTTGAACTGGCGGGTTACCGGCACGTCGCGGCCGATCCCCCGGCTCATGCCCGTCAAGAGCCGGAAGCGGCTGCCGTTGAGGCACTGCCAATGGCCGGGCCGGTGATAATAGCGCACCTGGGTTCCGCACATGCCGACCTTATGGGTCGCATCCATCCGGGCGATCAGCGCCGAAACTGCCCCTGGCTCGACCACCGTGTCATTGTTGAGGCACCAGAAGTAGCTGGTCCGCGCATCCTGCAGGGCATGCCGCAAGCCGATGTTATTGCCGGCGGCAAAGCCGAGGTTCTCTGGGCTCTTGATGATCGTGACATCTGCGCCTCCAGGTGGCTGGCTGGCTGCAGTTGCGACGTCGACGACGTCGATGGTCACAGGCTTCTCGATGGGGGGATTTGTCAGCCGCCGCAGTGCACCGGCCGGCGGCTCATAGGGTTCAGCGCCCGAGGCCCACGCGATGATCCGCTCGACGGAGCCATTCTCCGAACCATTGTCCACGACGATGATGCGGGGCCTGACCGTCGAACGCAGGAGCGACTCGAGGCACTCGATGGTGTCTCGCCAGCCATTCCAGTTTACCATCACGACGCACAGCCTCACAGTCGGCTGCGAGGAGGGAATGGGGGGCGCGCCAGCGTCGAGTTCCACGGGGCGCATTGGCTTGTTCATGGTCATGTGTTCCACTGCTCTGCGCCAGGCTCGCAGCCCATGGCCGCGGATTTGGCATGGCGCAACATGTCCAGTCCACGAACCCATCGGATCGCAAGGAGCACGCCAAGCCCGCGCAGCCGCGCCCTCACACCCTTGATGCGGGGCGATAGCAGTAAGCGGGGGGCATGGCCAAGGCCCGATGCCATCACCAGAAGCGCCCGCAGCCGCCAGGCAGCAAGACTGCCACCATCGCGCAGATGGCTGTTGAGCGCCTGCACCGAAAGCCGCTGCCAGCGGGTCCGCATCTCGGCAAGCGAGCTGCGGGCAGGATGAAAGGCCACGGCATCGGGGGCAAAGACGGGCGGCCGGCCGAGCCGGGTTGCCCGCTGGCCAAAATCCTTGTCTTCCTGCGTCCCGATACCGCCGAACGGTCCAGCCGCCTCGAAAAGGGCGCGAGTGATGAACAGGTTGCCGGTTCCAGTAAAGCCTTCACGGGCAATATAGCGGTCCATCCGGTAGGCAAAGACGGCCTCGAACGCTTCCGTCCCGGTCATTTGGTCCGGGTCGATAGCATCGATCCGCACGTCACCGCCGACATGGCCCGATGGCGTGCGCGCAAGCGCGGCAAGCCCAGCTGCAAGCCAGCCCGGGCCAGCGCGCATGTCGGCATCGATGAAGGCAAGCCGGTCGGCACGGGCGGCTGCGACCCCCATGTTCCGTGCCGGCCCTGGCCCGCGCGTTGGGCAATGGAGGAATCGCACATCGGGCCAGCGGGCCTGCAGGGCGTCGAGCGGCGCCGTCGAGCCATTGTCGACCACGATCACTTCGAATTGCCCGCCTGGCAGCTCCTGCGTGGCAAGGGACTTGAGCAGCCGCTCGAGCCTCTCGGGCGTGTTGAGGTGAGGGACGATGACGCTGGCCTCGAGACGTCGATCGTCGCTTTGGGGCGTTGCTTGCGTCTTGCTGCAACCTTCCTTGGACGCAGAGGAGGCAGGGGTTGCGCCGGTCTTCGCATCCGGCATCAGCTGTCGCCCCGGGCAAGCGCTGCCGAAAGGTTGAGAAGCTGTGCCACGCCTTGGGTGCGAAAGCGGTAGCGCTGTTCCCTTGGTCCATCGCTGGTCTCGGCCTGCGCCTCGAACAAGTCCGATTCGCGCGCCAGCGCGGCCAGCCGGCTGGCGATGGCAGCGACATCCATGGCACCGTCCATGCTCAAGACCACACCGGCAAGATCCTCGGGCGCGAACCAGCCCTCCGGCGTGCCCGAAGCCTTGGCAGCTGCAATCAAAAGCGGCATGTCTGCGCGGACATCGGCACGTGCCAGCAAGCGCTGCACGCGCGAGGGAAGCCCTGAGCTCCACTCGCTGAGCACGGCCTCGGTACCAGCCGTCACGTCCTCTGCCGTCACTTCGGCCCGCCGCGCATCGAGCGCGCGCAGCGCTGCCCTGGAGCCGATCAGGCGCACAAGATAGGGCGAGCCGGCTGCCATGCGGAGCACACGCGCGCGCGCATCAGGCAGGAAGATGAGGCCGGTTGCCGCCTCCGCCCGGTCGAGGATGAACGCCATGTCGGCATCTGCCATCGGCCCGACACCGATGCCGACGATGTTGCGCCGGATCGATGGCGTAAACCCCACCAGCTCATCGAGGTTGGAGGCAACTCCCGTCAGCACGAGCTGGACTCGTGCTGCCCGGTCGGAGAGGTTCTTGATGAGCTCAGCGACATCGCGCCGGAACGCAGGATCGCGCACCCGGTCATATTCATCGAGGATGAGGATCACTCGAGTTCCAACAATGCGGGCGAACAGCTCGGCAAGGCTGCGCGGATCAAGCGGATTGGAGTCGACCAGCTCAACAAAACTGCGCTGATGCTCGCGCTCATCAGCGACGGGTGAGACATCGGCATGGTAGAGGAGCGGGATCTGGGCTGCAAACGACCGGAACATGTCATCGAACGAAGCTTCCACTCCGCAGGAGCCATAGAGCACCAGATAGCGGGCATCGCGTGCTGTCTCGGCGAAGACATGGGCAAGGCTGGTCTTGCCAATTCCCCGCTCGCCGTAGAGCACAACATGGGCGCGCTGCTGCTCAATGGCGGAAATGAGATCCGAAAGAACGTCAGTGCGGCCAGCGAAGCGCTCGCGACTGGTGACTGGCTGCGAGGCTGCGAGTGCGTCCGCAAGGGCAAGCCGCGCTCGTTCCGGATGCACACGACCGGCAACCGGGCGAACATCGGCGAGCTCTTCCGTTGCTGCAACCGCGAAGCGAGGCAGCCGGCTGACTGCCGCGGCAGGCTCGGCCTCACCACCTGCGAGCCGGCGCAGCGAACGCCGCGCAAAGCCGCCGAGCCCGCCGGAGGCGGATGGAGCACTCGGATCCTCTCCCTTGTGCCGGTCCTGCGATGCGCCCACGTCCATCCTCCAGCCGTCTTGCGCGTCCCTAGCGACAAACCCTTTCGTGTTCAAAGCCGGTCCGCGTCCAAACCGCGCCGCACCTTCGGCTGTGGCGGCCACAAGGGATGGCCGCGGCGCCTGTCACACCTCCCCCCTGACGGTCCAGTTGCAAAAAGGTTAACATGATTCGGGCACGCATTGCTTGACCAGCCCTCATGCGGCTAAGGCGGTCGCGCCAGGGTGCAGGAGAATAAATAGGGTGCGGGAGAATAAGGGGATATGAGAGAATACGGGGATATAAGATTGTGACCACCAGACATGGTCTTGATGCCCTGGCGAGCCGGGCTCCGGCCTTGGCAGCAAGCACGGGTCCGGGCGCTACGGGTCCGGGCGCTCTTGCCCTTGCTGCTGTTTTCTGCGGGCTCAGTGCTGCAACGCCGGCCCCAGCGCAGGTGACACCGGCTCCGGCTGAGCCCCGCACCGCTCCTCCGACCGAGCCGGAACGCCAGCCCGAAGCGGAGCCGTCAGCCGCGCCGGATGCGACCAGCAAGCCCGTCCTTCCAGAGCCGATCGGCCCGGTCCGCAGCTTCGAGCCTGTGCCCATACCCGAGGGGATGGCACCCCCTGGAGTCCGCACCACGCCCTATGCGCCTGACAGCGCGCCGCCTCCGCCCCGGCCCGGCCCGCCGCCGGTCGACAATCGCCCGGGGGCGCGCTTGACACCGACGGTGCCAGGCGCAGCCGAGGCTGGGCTCGTCGTCGTCGACCCGCAGCGGGTTTTCGGAGCCGATGCCTTGCCTCGACTTGGCGCAAGCATCATCCGGGCGACTGGCTTCACGCTCGCCGCTTCCGTCAACGCCCGGTATGATGACAATTTCCTTCGCATCGAAGGCGATCTGCCGCCAGGCGCGAGGGATTCCAAAAGCGACATCCTGGTGACGCCGCTCGCGCTGATCGGCTTTGGTCGCCAAGTGAACCGGCAAGCCTTCTCCCTTGCTGCCAGTGTCGGGCGCAACCTCCTGCTCCGCAACGAGGATCGCGAAACCGACCGAGTCCAAGTCGATGGCGGATGGGATTGGCGTGCGGGCGCATTCTGCAGCGGCCGCCTGGGCGGAGGCTGGTCGACGAACGAGGTCCGCGCAACCGATCAGCTCGTGCGCACGAATCCCGTCAACCGAGTGACGATCCTCTCTGCAAGCGGGAGTTGCAACCTGCCAAGCCGGCTGGTGCCAGGCCTCAATGTCGCGGTTGGCAAGAACCGGTTCCGCGGCGAACGTTTGCCCGTCGTCCGCCTCAATGATTCCGAGTTCTGGAGCATCGCACCCTCGCTCGGCTATGCTCTTTCCGCGCGCGCCCAGGTCGGCGTTCAGGCCAGCGTCCAGGATGTACGCTTCCCCAATCAGCCGCTTGATCCGGGCCTTCCTCCTCCTGGCGAGGCGCCGCCCTCGGGCAACGTCAACGGAGTCGAAAGCGTCGGGGTTTCGGGCTTCATCACTTATCGCCTGTCTCGCCGGGTCGCAGCCAATGGCGTCTTCGGCTATACCAAGACGAAGTCAAAGGCTCCGCTTGCCGACGATTTCTCGGGTTGGACTGGGAATCTCGGAGTGAACTATGCCGATGTCCGCTGGGGTGCAGCGCTTAGTGCCGGCCGGAGCGTATCACTCGGTCGCGATGCCCTTGCCAACTTCGTGATCGAGAGCGTTGTCAATGGCACCGTCACCTATCGGCTGCGGCCGCGCGTGACGCTATCCTCCGGTGTTGACCTGGCCGAGCTTGATCGCCGGGGCGGAAGGGCCATTCCGGTCGGTGGCCTTCGGAATTTCGAGGACAGCACCCGGCGCGCTTTCTTCGGTACCGATCTCACCCTCAGCGAGCGACTGGTCTTGGGTTTCGACTATTTCCACGAGGTCCGTAAGGTCGAGGCCCTCGACTTCAAGACGAATTCGGACCAAGTCGCCGGCACGCTCCGGTTTGTCTTCCGGTGACAGGCCGCGGCCATCCTGCTGCCCCGCGGCCGAAGGCGCGCCATCCGTTGCCGCAAGTGAACGGTGGCGCGGCCGTTGGTTCCCATTGCCGCCACTTGTCCCTGCCTTCATCTTCGCGCACTGGAGTGGATCATGATTGAGACGCGTCTGCAAGCTGGAACCTCGGCCGCCGCGGCCTCACAACGGCTCCCGTCTCGGCGCTGGGCTCGATCGTCTTCCGGGCGTTGGCAGCGCCCGGGTTTTTGGGCGCTTGTCTTGGCGCTGGCTGCTGCCGTCGCTGCTCTACCGGCTGCAGCCCAGCCCAGTTTGGCCGCGAAACCGCAAGGCACCTTTGAGGGCTATGTCTTCGGCCCTGGGGACGTGGTTGCAATCACGGTGTTCGGCCACGAGAGCTTCAACGTTACCACCAGGATCAAGCCAGACGGCACCATATCGATGCCATTCATCGGCCAGATCCGGGCGGAAGGGCATACGGTTGTCTCGCTTGCAGCTGACGTCAGCCGCCGCCTGACGGATGCGCGCCTTCTCAAGTCTCCAGTCGTCAATGTCGAGATCGGCGACTATCAGTCGCGCACTGTCCGGGTGGTCGGCCAGGTCCAGAGGCCGGGCATTTACCCGCTCGACCAGCCCTATACCCTTCTCGACATTCTCTTGAAGGCGGGCTGGGTGCGCGGCGATGGGTCGCGCCAGATCATCATTCGGCGCAGCGGTGCAGACGAGCAGACGATCAGCATCGACTCGGTCCTCAAGGGCGATCCTGCGGCCGACATCCGGCTTGAGCCCGGCCTGACCATCGTCGTCCCTGAGCCCGAGATTGTCTATGTGATGGGCGGCGTGATGCGCCCTGGCGGCTATCCCTTGCTCGAGGGGATGACGGTTGGCCGAGTCATCGCCATGGCAGGTGGCGCTGCACCTGGCAGCAATGTGCGAAAGTTCCAGCTCGAGCGCGACGGCAAGCGCATTCGTGACGCAAAGGTCGACACACCTGTCAAGGCCGGTGACGTCATCACGCTGCGCGTGGCAGGCTTCTGACATGCGCCAGTCCGCGCCGGGGCGACAGGCTGCAGGCGATCCAAGCGAGACCGAATTTACCAGTTGGCAAGGGTGACGCCAATGCAAAACCGCGCTATCGGGCATTTCAAGGCAGCGGGGTCTGGCTGGCCTCCAGGCTGGCGGGTTGCGACTGCCTCCATATCTCTTGCGGTCGCTGGTGTTCGCTTTGAAGGAGAATGGGCGTGAACCTCATTCAGTTCCTGCGGATCTTCTGGGCGCGCCGCTGGCTTGTGCTCGGCACGGCGCTTGCCTGCTTCATTGTGGCCACTCTGGTCGCATCGGCCCTGCCCAAGCGCTATTCGGCGTCGGCCCGGCTTCTCATTGATACCAGCCAGTCGGATCCCGTGACGGGATCGGGCGTGACCTTGCGGGACGCCAGGCCCTATATTTTTACCCAGACCGAATTGGTCCGCGATCCGCGCGTGACCGGCGCTGTTGTCGACCGGCTTGGGCTGGCCAATGACCCCGCGACAATTGCGGCCTACCAGAAGTCCGGCTTCCGGGAGGAAGATGGCGGTATTCGCCGCTGGCTTGCCAACCAGATCAGTGAACGTGTCTCAGCAGGTCAGGTCGGCGCGACTTCCATCTTCGAGATCCGGGTCGAAGGCCCCACGCCCGAATATGCCCGCCAGGTCGTCGGTGCCGTTCGTGACGCCTATGTGCAGGAGGCGCTTCGGCTCAAGACCGATGCCGCTGGCCGTTCTGGCGCTTGGTATGCCGAACAGGCTGCCAAGGAGCGTGAGATGCTCGAGGAGGCCGAAGAGCGCCGCAATGCCTTCATGAAGGCGAACAATATCACCCTGACAGCCGGCCCCGGGAGCCCGGACGTCGAGATGGCGAAGCTCCAGGCTCTGCAAGCGGCGGAAGCAGCCTTGCGCGACAAGAGCAGCTCGGCCCTTGCAGCTGCGAGCGAGGCCGTTCCCAATGTCGCAGGCGACCAGCTTCGAGTCCAGCTTGCCGCCATTGAGGAAGAGATTGCGCGCGCTTCCGAGCAGCTTGGCCCTGCGCATCCGGCCTACAAGGCAGCGCTGGCGCGTAAGCGTGTAATTGAGACCCAGTTGGCCAATGTCAATCGCCAGCAGGAGGCCAGCCGGAGCGCTTCCGCCAGCATTGCCCGCGGTTCGCTGGCCAAGCTCGAAGCCGATATCCGGGCCCAGCAGCAAATCGTTCTGGCGCGAAAGCCGATCTATGATGAGCTCTTGGCGCTCGATCGCGAAGTCGAGCTGCGGCGCACACTTTATGAGCGCGCGCTCTCCCGCTCGGCGGATCTTCGGATGGAGTCCGATGTTTCGGAAACCTCGATGGTCTATCTCGGTGACCCGATTGCCGAGCAGACCCCGAGTTACCCGAAAATGGGGCGCATCATGACGCTTGCGGGAATCTTCGGGATTCTGCTTGGCCTTCTTGCCGCGCTGGCGGCCGAGTTCATCGCGCGCCGTGTGCGTGGGGCTGAAGATCTCGCCTATGCGACTGGTGCGCCCGTGCTGGTGTCGGTTGGAATGCCTCCAGCCTCGCCGCTCCGGCTCCAGATGCGCCGCCTGCTCGGGCGCCGCTCCGACCGCGACGATGACAGCGAACTGCAGGCGATCTGATCATGGCTGACACACCAGAAGTTCTGGCGACACCCGAGGAGCCGGGCGGACGCGAGCTTGTGCCCATGGGCGACGCGCTGCTCCAGACCGGGATGCTCTCAGACGAGGATGCGCGGCGCGTGGCCGAGCATCAGGCGCGCACGGGGCTCGATTTCGACCGAGCTGCAGTCGATCTGGCGCTGGCAACGCCTGAGGATGTGGCCGAGGCGCGGGCCCAGCTCGAGGGGAGCCTTGCGCTTAGCCTTGCGCCGTCATCGGAAGTCTCGGATGAACTGGTCGTCCTCTCCGATCCGGCCAGCCCGCGGGCCGAGGCGATCCGGCTGCTGCGCACCCAGCTCATCTCCCAGCATGTGAGTGCAGGGCGCCGGGCGCTCGCTGTCTGCGCTGCCGTCGATGGGTCGGGGGCGACCTATATTTCGGCCAATCTTGCCGCAGCCCTGTCCCAAGTCGGCTACAAGACCCTGCTGGTCGATGCCAATCTCCGCAACCCGCGGATCGACGCCATCTTTGGCATTGATCCGAGCGGGCCGGGCCTCACATCCTATCTCGCCCTGCAGGCCAATCGGCCAGAGCGGGTCATCTATCCCAATGTTCTTCCGAACCTCTCGATCATTCCAGCGGGGCCGCCAGTCGCCCGCCCACAGGAGCTTCTCTCCGGTGCCCGGTTCCGCGCTGGTGTAGACATCGTGTTGCGGGAGTTCGATGTCGCCATCTTCGACACGCCTGCGACCAACGAGAATGCGGATGCGCTGACCGTGGCCGGGGTTCTTGGTTACGCCCTCGTGGTGGCGCGCCGCGACACGGCGTTCGTCAAGGATGTTCAGGCACTGGCCTCACAGCTGGCGGCAGCACGGGCGACGTTGGTTGGCTCGGTTCTCAACAATTACGCCGACCCCTGATCCGACCGGCGACCAACCACCTCTCTTCGGGGGCGGGCGATGCAAGTTGCACATTTTCGGGTTGATGACGGGCTGAAGGGCGTTGCTGCCCGCAATCCTGTATTCATGCTTGGGCTTTTGGCTGTCGGCATCCCGACCCTCGTTGCGGTTGCCACGCAGAGCTGGACGCGCGAGGAAGGTGTCCATGGCCCGATCGTTCTTGCAACCGGACTATGGCTCATCTGGCGGCGGGCCGATGAGATCCGCCGGGAGGCCGTGCCGGGCAGCTTCTGGCTCTCCTTCCTCGTTCTCCTTGTGGCGGCTGCCATCTATGTTTTCGGGCGGGCCTACGGGTTTCTCGTTCTCGAGGTTGGCGCCCTTTACATTGCCGGGATCGCGATCGCCTACAGCCTGATCGGCTGGCGCATGCTTCGCAAGCTATGGTTCCCGATCCTCTACCTCGGCTTTGCCGTGCCGCTTCCCGGCTGGCTGCTCGATTCGATCACGCTTCCGCTCAAATATCTCGTATCCGATATTGTCACGCGCCTGCTCCAGGCCGTTGGCTATCCCATCGTCCAGGTTGGTGTCACACTCTACATTGCCCAGTATCAGCTGCTGGTCGAAGATGCTTGTGCCGGCCTCAACTCCATCATCAGCCTGACCGCCATCGGCCTCTTCTATATCTACCTGTTCCATAACGCCTCGTGGCGCTATGCGCTCGTGCTTGTCGCGCTGGTCCTGCCGATTGCGATCCTTGCCAACGTCATCCGGGTCATCATCCTCGTTCTTATCACCTACTATTTGGGCGATGCCATGGCCCAAGGCTATCTCCATGACGCAGCCGGCATTGTTACCTTTGTTTCTGCCCTTCTCCTCATCTTCCTCATCGATGGGTTGCTGACTCCGGTCAGGCGCCTTCTTGCGAGATCTTCCGATGCTCCGGCGGCGTGATCTTCTGCGCGGCGTGCCGCTGCTTGGGGCTGCAGGGGCTGCATGGGCGCTGAAGCCACGCAACCGGTTGAACCTGCTTGGGGACAAACGCCTTGAGGATGTAATTCCCGAACGCATCGGGCCATGGGTCGTGACGCCCTCCAATGACTTTGTCCTGCCCGAGCCGCGCGAGGGCAGCCTTGCTGCCACTTTATATGATCAGCAGCTCTCGCGGCTCTATACCGGCAAGGATGTCATTCCTGTCATGCTCGTTATCGCCTTTGGCAGCGTCCAGAGCGACCTTCTCCAGCTCCACCGGCCGGAGGTATGCTACCGCGCTGTGGGCTTTTCGATCGATCGGTCCGAGCGAGTCGAGGTGCAAGTCGGCGGGGGGCGGGTGCCGATGCGGGCGCTCACGGCACGCGCCAACGAGCGCATCGAACCCATCCTCTACTGGACGCGATTGGGAGACCTCCTTCCGACCAGCAACAACGAGCAACGGCTCATGAAGCTCAGGACCGAGATGCAGGGCCTGATTGCCGATGGCGTGCTGGTCCGGATGTCGACCGTCGGCGATCCCACGCCAGAGGTCTTCCAAGCCCTTGAGGAATTTGCCCGCCTTCTCCTCTCTTCGGTGTCGGATGCATCGCTTGTGGCCCTGGTTGGCCGCCCGATGGCGCGTGCAGTCGAGCAAAAAGCATGAGCGAGGGCGGAGCTGACACGGAGGCAAGGCGCGTCGTGCGCAAGAGTGCCTCGGGCGGCGGGCTGGCGTCAGTCCCGAAAGTCCGTGAAGGGCTTGAGCACGACGACGATGAAGGCGACCACGGCTGCAATTCCGCCAGCGGCAACCACATGGTAGAGCATATTGTCTTGATCGATCGCGGCATTTCCCACTTGGTTCAGAACAGCAAGCGCGACCGAAGCGCCAAGATATTGCCACAGGCTGTCGCGCGCCGGGCCGACGGATCGCTGCAGAAAAAGGACGATAAGGCCAGCAAAGATTGCAACCGTCGCCCAGTCGTAGATGGTTTCCATCCCTCCCTGTCCTTTCCGTCCGGTCCTTCCGGAGGCCGAGGTCCAGCTCTGCCCGCCGAGCGCTTCGCTAGCGGCAACGGGCGGGGCCCGCAACTCGCCTGGCTTTGGTGGCACAAGATTTGCAGCGAATCGCCTCGGTGTGCCGGTTCGCTGCCGAGTTACGTTCGATGCATGGCATGAATAGGCAACTTGCTGTTGGCGCCGCCGCCGCTCGGCCCGTCCCTGCAATTGAGGAAGCGAAGCTTCCGATTGACTTCGTAGTGTTTCTCATCCGCTTGATCGAGTTCGGGCTCGTGCTCGCATCCGGTGCCATTGCCCTCTACTTGTGGGGCGAGGTGATCCCGGCCTCCCTTCTCGCCGACTATCTGCGTGTGATTCTCGGCGGTGGCCTCCTCTTCGGGCTCATCGCCGAGATCGTCGGCACCTATGATCTCGATGCCCAGTTCTCCCTTCGCCGGGCCTGGCAGCGGCTCTTCACAAGCTGGGGCATGGTCGCGCTGTTCCTGACTACGATCGGGTTTCTGCTCAAGGTCTCGGCCGAATTCTCACGCGGCTGGGCCGTGACTTGGTTTGTGACTGGCGGCGTAATGCTGGCCGGTAGCCGCGCTGCGCTCACGCTTTGGCTCCGGCGCCTCAAGCGCCGAGGCGTGTTCGACAGTCGGGCGGTCATCTTCGGTGCCGGGGCGCAGGGCCAGCGCCTTGCCCACTATATCCGTGGCAATGACCGCTTGACCATCTCGCTGCTTGGCTTCTTTGACGATCGGCGCGACGGTCGCGTGCCGATTGTTGTCGATGATCTGCCTGTGTTTGGCACCTCAGATGATCTCATCGCGGCCATCCGCGAAGGCCTCATTGACCAGGTGATCGTCGCGCTGCCTTGGTCGGCCGAGGAGCGGATTCGCAGCGTGGTCGCCAAGCTCGCCCTCACGCCTGTGCGGATCCGGCTCGCGCCCGACCTTGCAAGCTTCGCATTTGCCCACCGGCCGCTGGTGCTGCTCGGCGATCTGCCAGTCCTCACCCTGTTTGAACGCCCCATCTCGGGGACGGACGCCATCATCAAGCGGGCCGAGGACATCCTGCTCACGCTTGCCATCCTTGCCGTCATCTGGCCCCTTCTTCTGCTCACGGCGATTGCGATCAAACTCGACAGCCCAGGCCCCATCTTCTTCCGCCAGCCGCGCGAGGGCTTCAACAACCGCCTGTTCAATGTGCTCAAGTTCCGCTCGATGACGCACGATGCTTGTGAGACCGATGGCATCCGCCAGGCAACCCGCGGCGACAAGCGCGTGACTCGAGTCGGCGCCATCATCCGCCGCACCTCGATCGACGAGCTCCCCCAGCTTCTGAACGTGCTCAAGGGGGACATGTCGCTCGTCGGCCCCAGGCCCCACGCGCCCTCGACCCGGGCCGGCGGCCGGCTGTTCCACGAGGTCGTCCAGACCTATGCCGCCCGCCACAAGGTCAAGCCCGGCATGACCGGCTGGGCCCAGGTCTGCGGCTTCCGCGGCGAGACCGATACCGAGGACAAGCTCAAGAAACGGGTGGAGCACGATCTCCACTATATCGAGAACTGGTCGGTCGGTTTCGACCTCTACATTCTCTTCCGTACCGTCTTTGCCGTGCTCGCCCCCAAGAACGCCTTCTGAGCCACGGCTCGAGACAGGTCTGTCGCGGCGACCTTCCAACCTGAAGATTGTTAAATCGTTACCCGTCCTGTCAAGTTTTTTTACACCTCCGTCACAACCATCCAGCGCGCCCCTCGTCATTTCAGAGGGTTCTGCCACCTTTCGAATTGGCACGGTTCTTGCAGGCCTCGTGTCATTAGGTTGATTAACGGAGGTGGAGGATGTTCCGTTCCAAATCGCTCGTCCCCGCACTCGCTGGTGTTGGCCTTGCGCTGGCGAGCCCAGCAGCTGCGGTGACGCCCATCACGTTTGCGCAGTTCTTCCAGGCCACAAGTGGCAAGCCTGTCACCTATTCCGGCGGCTCGGGTGGTGCGACCCTTACCGGCACTTTCCAGGCATTGGCGAGTGTGCTCGGTTTCGGGTTCCTTGGGACCT
>NZ_JBRCLD010000095.1:0-18300 GCF_053487655.1 Thermaurantiacus sp.
GATTTCCACCTCGTCGCCGGGATCGAAGCGCGCGGCTTCGTCTTCGGGGCGGCGCTGGCCCACAAGACCGGACGCGGCCTCTTCCTCCTGCGCAAGCCCGGCAAGCTCCCGGGCCGGACGATCGGCTTCGACTATGGCCTCGAATATGGCCGGGATCGTCTCGAACTCCATCGCCACGACCTGCCGCAGGGCGCACACGTCCTCCTTGTCGATGATGTGCTGGCAACTGGCGGCACTGCCCACGCTGCCGTCCGCCTGCTTGCTGAGGCAGGCGCGCATGTCACGCGCGCCATCTTCGTGGTCGAGCTTGCGGATCTTGGTGGCGCCGCCCGCCTCGGCGTTCCCCACGCGAGTCTTGTCCGCTACTAGGCGTCGACCAGGCGGTGCATGACTGTCAGCCGCTCGGGAGCGGCAATCAGCAGCGCCAGCACGGCAGACAGCACCAGCTTGCGCTCCTGGGTGCGGGCCCGCAGCTTTTGCCGCACCAGGCCAATTCCGGGCCAGCGTGGAAGCCGCCGCATCGACACCACTTCCGCCTCCACCATCAGCACGTCGTCGGGATAGACCGGTCGCACCCAGCGCAGCCGCTCGAGGCCCGGCATCCCGACCAATGCCGCCGGGTTCTGCTGCATCTCCTCAACGATCAGCCGGTTGACAAGGGCTGAGACCAGCCATCCGGAGACTGCCATTCGCCGGAAGATCGGATGCCCTTTTGCCCCCTCGTCCGTAATCAGGAACGGCTGCGGGTCGTAGCGCCGGGCGAAGTCCTCTGCTTCACTCCGGCTGATGGTGAGCGGCCCCAACCGCACCATATCGCCCACGGCAAAATCATCGAATGAGCGCACAGCCCCTCTCCCGGCGTGCCTTCAGGCAAGTGACACCTCGCGCTTTACGACGGCAAGGCGCGGTGCCGCCACCACCGGCCAGGTGACCTTCGCCGTCAGCACAACGACATCATTCTGGTTTCTCGCCCGCACTGTCTGGGTCACACGCCCGCCATCTGCGGCCAGTTTCTTTTCGGTGACCTCCGCATCCACGAACAGCCGATCCATCGGATAGACCGGGCTCGGGAAACGCACCTCATCCCACATTGGCGGCCCAGCGAGCGCTGCGCTGCTTGCCAGCATGTCGGCGTGGAGCGGCTGAAGGCAGGCAGCGAGTGTGTACATGGGGCTTGCAATCCGCCCGAACCTGATTGTCGCATGCGGTCCTGCCGCACCCGGCACCAGCGCCAGGGGATCATGTTTCTGGGCAAAGCTCTTGGCATCGGCGCCATTGACGAGGATGGGCCCAACCTTGAGGCGGTCGCCGATCTGGAACGCGTGGTAGAGCTTCATGGATGCGTTAACGGCCAGCTTGCGCCGGATTTGACGCCTGGCCCTCGGGCTGGCAGCGCATGGCCAATGTGTCCCAAGATCATGGCCATTCTCAACGTCACTCCAGACAGCTTCTCGGATGGCGGCAGAATCAAAAACGCCCGGCAAGCCATCGATGCGGGCCTGCGCATGGCCGAAGCTGGCGCCGCCATCATCGACATCGGCGGCGAATCAACGAGGCCCGGCGCCGCCCCGGTTGCCGTGGACGAGGAGCTTCGCCGCGTCATGCCTGTTGTCGAGGGTCTTTCCCGCCGCGGCGTGCCGGTCTCGATCGACACGAGGAAAGCCCGGGTGATGGCCGAAGCGCTCGCCGCCGGCGCCAGTATGCTGAATGACGTCTCAGCCCTGACCTATGATCCCGAAAGCCTTGAGGTTGCAGCCGGCTCGTCGGCGACCATCGTCCTCATGCACATGCAGGGCACGCCCGAGACGATGCAGGAGGCGCCCGCTTACGCCGATGTTGTCGCCGAAGTCCGCGCTTTCCTCGATTCCCGCGTTGCCGCCTGCGTGGCGGCCGGAATCGCCGAGAGCCGTCTCGTCCGCGATCCAGGTATCGGCTTTGGCAAGACGCTTGACCATAATCTCGCCCTGCTCCGGAACCTCCCCGCGCTGGGGTCGCCGCTCCTGCTCGGCGCCAGCCGCAAGGCGCTCATCGGCCGGTTGACCGGCGCCGACGTCCATTCCCGCCTGCCCGGAAGCCTGGCGCTTGCGCTGCATGCCGCCCGCCACGGCGCAGCCTGGGTCCGCGTGCACGATGTTGCCGAGACCGCCCAGGCGCTCGCGGTCTGGGCCGCTTGCCATCCCGCCTCCCTTGGGCCGCACTGAGTCCGGGTGCCTTGTGGCCATGCTGGTCGCCGGCAATTGCAGAGCGGCAGCAGAGAATGGTGGGAGGCAAGGATTGCAGGCAATGCCAAACCACTCTTCCTGAGCGCGCCCGTGCCGCACTCGCGTTGTCGGCCGCGCGCCCCTATGTCGCCTCCATGACAGACGCGACACTCGCCGGCCGCCTTGCCCGCTTCGCCAGGGTGGGCGCCAACCTCGGCGGTTTTGCTGCCGGCGCTGCCGTGGCGCGGGCCGGCGGCCGCGACTTCGCCGACGCAAGGAACGCTGCCGAGCTTCGCCGGGTGCTGGGGGAACTCAAGGGCCCAGTCATGAAGCTGGCCCAGATCCTCGGCAACATCCCCGATGCCGTCCCGCCCGAATTCGCCGCCGAACTCGCCAAGCTCCAGGCCGACGCGCCGCCCATGGGCCCCGGCTTCGTCCGCCGCCGCATGGCCGGCGAGCTTGGGCCCGACTGGCGCACTTGCTTCGCGGACTTCCCGCTCGAAGCCGCCGCTGCTGCCTCGCTGGGCCAGGTTCACAAGGCAAGGCTCCCGACAGGCGAGACGGTCGCGGTCAAGCTGCAATATCCTGACATGGCGTCTGCTGTTGAAGCCGACTTGGGCCAACTCGACCTCTTGCTTGCCCTTTTCCGCCGGATCGACACTTCGATCGACCCTGCCGAAATCCGCGAGGAGCTCGCCGCGCGGCTGCGCGAGGAGCTCGATTACCTCAGGGAAGCAAAGCATATCCGGCTTTACCGCAACATGCTCCAGGGCCGCGATGAGGTCCGCGTGCCGCAGGTCTACGAAGCCCTCTCGACCCCACGCCTCCTTGTCATGGAATGGCTGGAGGGTCGGAAACTCCTTGCCTTCCGGGACGCGCCCGAGGACGTCCGGAACCGCATCGCCGAGGCGCTGTTCACTGCGTGGTACAAGCCCTTCTACCAGGTCGGAGTCATCCACGGCGACCCGCATCTTGGCAACTATACGGTGGCCGCAGCCGATGCCGGCGGAGCGCAAATCAATCTCCTCGATTTCGGCTGCGTCCGCATCTTCCCGCCCGCCTTCCTCGAGGGCGTGAACGAACTCTACCGCGCCATCGACGCGGACGACGAGGATCGTGCCTTCCACGCCTTTGGCCTCTGGGGCTTCCGGGGTCTCACGAAGGAGTTGATGCGTATCCTCCTGGTGTGGGCGAAATTCCTCTACGGCCCCCTCCTCGACGACCGGGTCCGCCCAATCGACGAGAATGCGAAGCCCGGCGAATATGGCCGCGCCACTGCCCAGAAAGTTCATGCCGAGCTCCGCAAGACCGGCACCGTCCGCATCCCTGCCGAGTTCGTCTTCATGGACCGCGCCGCCATCGGGCTGGGTGGCGTCTTCATCCAGCTCGGCGCGCGCTTGAACTGGGCCCGGATGTTCCAGGACCTCATTGCCGGCTTTACGCGGGAAGGGGTGGCAGCGCGGCAACAGGCAGCGCTTGCCGCAGCTGGCCTTTCTCTCCCTCCCAAAGCTGGCATTGCTTGAACGCTATTGGCTGGTGCAAGGGAGCCAGGGCCGGTTCACGATACACTCAGGACTGACTATGGCGGAACTCGACAAGCTTCCAGAACAAGCTCTTGGCACGTGGGAAAAATTCCTTGGCTTGACCAAATGGGCCGTCATTCTCATCGCCATCATCCTCATCGGCATGGCCATCTTTCTGACCTAGGGGGCGCATGAAGATCGCAGTCTTGAGAGAAACTGCCGCTGGTGAGCGGCGGGTCGCTGCCACGCCGGAGACGGCGAAGAAACTGGCTGCCCTCGGCGCTCAAGTGGCGGTTGAAACCGGCGCTGGCCTTCTCGCTGACCTGCCCGATGCCGACTATGCGGCAGCTGGTGCGACCGTGGGCAGCCGCGCCGATGTGCTCGCAGGCGCCGACCTGGTGATGGCAGTCCAGGGGCCCGATCCTGAGGGTTTGCCGAAGGGGGCGCTGGTGGCCGCAAGTCTCAACCCTTATCAAGCGACGGAGCGCCTTTCCGCCTATGCCAAGGCCGGAGTTGACGCGTTCGCGCTCGAGTTCGTGCCTCGCATCACCCGCGCGCAGTCGATGGACATCCTCTCAAGCCAGGCCAATCTCGCCGGCTACAAGGCCGTCATCGACGCAGCACACGCCTATGGCCGGGCGTTTCCCATGATGATGACGGCGGCGGGCACAGTGCCTGCTGCCCGCGTCTTCGTGATGGGGGTGGGTGTTGCTGGCCTACAGGCGATTGCCACTGCCAAGCGGCTGGGTGCAGTGGTGTCGGCGACCGATGTACGGCTTGCCACCAAGGAGCAGATCCTCTCGCTTGGTGGCAAGCCTATCTTCGTTGAGGATGAGGAGACGGCTGCCGCTGAAACGGCGGGGGGCTATGCCAGGGAAATGTCTGATGCCTACAAGGCGAAGCAGGCCGCGCTCGTCTCCGAGACAATCGCAAAACAGGACATCGTGATTACAACCGCCCTCATCCCCGGTCGGCCGGCGCCCCGGCTTGTTTCGGCCGAGCAGGTCGCCAGCATGAAGCCGGGCTCGGTCATCGTCGACATGTCGGTTTCCCAGGGCGGCAATGTCGAGGGCTCCAGGGCCGACGAGTCGGTCGTCACTCCGAACGGCGTCACCATTCTCGGCTATTCCAACTACCCCAGCCGCATGGCGTCAACTGCCAGCTCGCTGTTCGCCCGTAATCTTTTAAACTTCGTGCAAACCTTCTGGGACAAGGACGCAAAGAGCCTCAAGCTCCCCGAAGACGACGAGATCGTCAAAGGCGCCATGGTCGTTCGTGGTGGGGCGATCATTCACCCCGCACTACAAGGCTGAGGGAGGCTTTCGATGGACTTTCTCTCCATTCTTTCGATCTTCGTGCTGGCCTGTTTCGTCGGCTATTATGTCGTCTGGTCGGTAACACCGGCGCTGCATACGCCGCTCATGTCGGTCACCAACGCGATTTCCTCCGTCATCGTGGTCGGTGCCCTCATCGCTGCGGCCTCGGCCGGATCGCCGACTGCGAAATGGCTCGGACTTGCGGCGGTGGTGCTGGCCAGCATCAACATCTTCGGCGGCTTCGCGGTCACGGAACGCATGCTCGCCATGTACAAGAAGAAGGCCAAGTGAGGGCTCCTGGTATCTTCCGCCAGGTCCAGCGGTCGCCGGCCCCTGGCGGAGTGAAGAGCCCCGCTGGATATAGGGACTGACACATGCACGAAGCCGCCATCCCCGCCTGGGCACTCCTCGCCTATCTCGTCGCGGGCGTCTTCTTCATCCTCGCGCTGCGCGGCCTCTCCAGCCCCGAGACCAGCCGGTCTGGCAACCGCTTCGGCATGGTCGGCATGGCGATTGCCGTCACAGCAACGCTTCTGACCCACGATGTCGCCTCGCTTCCCGAGATCATTGGCGCGGTTGCGATTGGCGGCGTCATCGGCTGGCTCGTCGCCCAGCGCATTGCCATGACGGCCATGCCGCAGCTGGTCGCCGCCTTCCACAGCCTCGTCGGTCTTGCCGCCGTCCTCGTCGCTGCTGCCGCCTATTTGAACCCTGGCGCCTTCGGCCTCCTCAATGAGGCCAGTGAGATCTTCCCCGTCTCCCGCCTCGAGATGGGCCTGGGTGCCGCCATCGGCGCGATCACCTTCTCAGGAAGCATCATCGCCTTCCTGAAACTGAATGGCAACATGTCGGGCGCCCCCATCCTGCTGCCGGCGCGCCACGTCATCAACTTGGGCACGCTTGCTGTCATCCTCGGCCTCGTCGGCTACTTTATGACCGACCAGTCGGCCTGGGTCTTCTGGACCATCACGCTGCTTGCCTTCGTTATCGGCTTTCTCCTTATCATTCCGATTGGCGGGGCCGACATGCCGGTCGTCGTCTCGATGCTGAACAGCTATTCCGGCTGGGCGGCGGCGGCGATGGGCTTCACGCTGCAGAATACCGCCATGATTGTCACTGGCGCCCTTGTCGGCTCATCGGGCGCCATCTTGAGTTATATCATGTGCAAGGCCATGAACCGGAAGTTCCTCTCGGTCATCGCTGGCGGCTTTGGTGGCGATGCCGTCGTTGCGGGAGCGGCCAAGACTGACCGGCCATGGAAGCGCGGCTCGGCCGACGATGCCGCCTTTATCATGAAGAATGCCGAGAAGGTCATCATCGTCCCCGGCTATGGCATGGCTGTCTCGCAGGCCCAGCATGCGCTCCGGGAAATGGCCGATTTGCTCAAGAAGGAAGGGGTGGAAGTCAAATATGCGATCCACCCCGTCGCTGGCCGGATGCCGGGCCACATGAACGTGCTCTTGGCAGAAGCGAACGTCCCTTACGATGAGGTATTCGAACTCGAAGACATCAACGGCGAGTTCGCCCAGGCTGATGTCGCCTTCGTGATCGGCGCCAATGATGTCACCAACCCGGCGGCGCGCGAACCCGGCTCCCCCATCTATGGCATGCCGATTCTCGACGTCGACAAGGCCAAGACGGTGCTGTTCGTGAAGCGCAGCATGGGCGGTGCTGGCTATGCTGGCATCGACAACGATATCTTCTACCGCGACAACACCATGATGCTCTTGGGTGACGCGAAGAAGATGACCGACGAGATTGTGAAGGGCCTCGCCTGAAGGCGGCTGGCCCTCCGGGGCTGGTGCGCGACCTTGCTGCAGGGCTCGCTGGCAAGGCAGGTGGCGGCTGCAGCTTTGCGGCGCCAGAAGCCGAACTTCTCAGCCCCTCAACGGCATCAGTTGACCTCCCGCAGTCGCCGCTCCATGTCGCGGCCAGGAGCAAGGGAGGTCTCCCCTTATGAACGTCATGACCGTCGAAGGTGCCGCGCGCGAAGCCACGCAGCCAGCCGAGCATGTGGACGTCCTCATCGTCGGCGCCGGCATTTCCGGAATCGGGGCTGCCAAGCATCTCCAGGATCAGTGCCCAGGCAAAAGCTACGTCATCCTCGAAGCCTTTGAGAGCTTCGGCGGCACCTGGTGGTCCCATCGCTACCCCGGCATCCGCTCCGACAGCGATCTCTACACCTTCGGCTACCGCTTCAAGCCCTGGGTCGGCCCGCCGATTGCAACGCGTGACGAGATCCTCAAATATTTGGGCGAAGTCATTGCCGAGAACGGCCTTGCACCGAGGATTCGCTACGGCCACCGAGTAACCCACGCTGCATGGGACAGCGAGGCCAACCGCTGGACCCTTCGCGGCACCAACGCGGAAGGCCCCTTCGCCATCAGCGCCACCTTCCTCTGGATGTGCCAGGGGTATTACCGCCACTTGAAAGGCTATATCCCCGACTGGGAGGGGCGCGAACGCTACAGGGGCATTTTCCTCCACGCGATGGAATGGCCCGAAGGCGGCCTCGATTATGCTGGTAAGCGCGTCGCCATCATTGGCTCAGGAGCAACCACTGCCACCATCGTTCCCAATATGCCCGAAGCCGCGCATGTGACGGTCGTCCAGCGCTCGCCCACCTATTTCTATCCCGCGCCCAACCGCCAGGATGCAGCCGACACGATGCGCGCACTCGGGGTGCCAGAAGCGACAGTGCATGAGGTCACGCGCCGCAAGATCCTCCATGACCAGCACGAGATCACCGAACGCTGCATGGAGGAGCCTGAGGTGGTCAAGTCCGAATTGCTCGCGGCGGCCCGCCTCTTCCTTGGTAACGACTATCCGATCGACCCGCATTTCACTCCGCGCTACCGCCCCTGGCAGCAGCGCCTCGCCTACATCCCGGATGGCGACATGTTCATGGGAATCGCAAGTGGCAAGGCGAGCATGGTGACAGGCGAGATTGCCCACTTCGAGGAAACGGGCATCCGAATGAAAGACGGCACCCTTGTCGAAGCGGATATCGTGATCGCTGCCACTGGCTTCAACCTCTCGATCCTGGGCGATATCGCGTTTGTGATCGACGGCCAGACGCTCGAGTTCGGAAAAACGGTCACCTACCGTGGCATGCTGTTTACTGGCGTGCCCAACATGGTGTGGATCTTTGGCTATTTCCGCTATTCCTGGACGCTCAGGGTCGATCTTGTCGCCGATTTCGTCTGCCGGTTGCTCAACCACATGGATCGGAAGGGCTTCCGGCGAGTCGAAGTCGCATTGCGCCCGGAGGATCACAATATGCCAATCCTCCCCTTCATCGACGAGGAAAACTTCAACCCCAATTATTTGAAGCGCGACCTCGATCGCCTGCCCAAACGCGGCGACAAGCCGGAGTGGCAGCACAACCAGGATTATCCGAGGGAACTGAGGGAACTCCCGGCCATCGATCTCGATGACCCGGCCTTCCGTTACGCCTGAACGCGTGTGCGGCCCGCGGACCTGGTCCGCACAATCGCCACACCGCCGGCTGGGCCACTTGCGGACGCAGGCTTCTTGGGGGGCCGCAAAGGCAGGGCCCGAACGGCGACCCGGCCTGCTAAATCCGCCCGATGCAGCCGGTTGTTGCGAGCGCGAGCACGCCGATCGTCGCCGGGTCCCCCACGGTCCTGAGCGCTTTCAACGCTTGGTCGAGAGTTAGTTCGCGCGCCGGTCGGCGGGCAACGGAGGCGGCTTGGGCCAGCATGCGCAGCTGCTCGTTCGTCAGGTCATCCGCCATTCGCTCAGCCATGCAGGCCGCCATGGGCTCTGGCACGCCAGCATCCGTCAAGGCCGCGCGAATCCGTGCCTCTTTCGACACAGCGCAACCGGAAAGGAGCACCAGCCCAGCAACCGTGCCCAGGCGCCATGCAAATGCCATGAACCTTGCCCTATCAGGGTTGCGCGTCATGTCCAGCCTTCCTCCTGCAACCCATTTCCGTCCCTTTCCGCTGAACGGCCTCATGCGCGGCCTTGAGCGCTTGTGGGACCGTGGCCTCCAACCGCCGGCCGACCTGTGCTGGGAGCGGATTGTGACTCGCGCCATGCGCGAGACCGGCTTGTCCGACCTCGGCGATACCCGGTTTTTGGATTCCCAGCGCGACGTGCTCCTCCCCGCCCTCCGGCACGAGGCCCGGCTCAACACGCTCGGCCGCGTCATCGCCCATGGCTCGCTTCTGAAGATCGTAAAGGAGCGGCTCTGGGCCGAGCAGCTGTTCCGCCAGCACCCCGAGATTGCGCAAGAGGAGATCGCGCCTCCCCTTATCATTGTGGGCCCGATGCGCTCGGGCACCACCCGTCTGCAGCGCTTGATCGCCTCGGATCCCGGCTTCTCCGCCTTCCGCCTCTACGAATCGACCTGCCCGGTGCCCTGGCCCAAGTGCTTCACGCAGGTCGCAGACCCGCGTATCTCGCGGACCCGCTTCGGGCTTCGCATCCTTACCTGGATCAATCCGAGAAACGCGGAGGTCCACCCCACGGGCCCGCTCGAAGTGGACGAAGAACTCGGGCTTCTTGAACATTCGCTCCATGGCGCGCTCATCGAGGCCCAGCGCGCGATCCCCTCTTTTGCCCGTCACTGCGAAACGGCGGACATGGGCCCAGCCTATGCCCGCATGAAGCAGCTGATGAAGCTGCGCCAATGGTTCACTGGCGACCGCCGGCCCTTGGTCTTGAAAACACCTCAATATATGGCTGATCTCGACCAGCTTCTCCTGCAGTTCCCCCAGGCGCGCGTCGTCTTCACCCACCGTGACCCAGTCTCGGTGGTTGCGTCCTCAGCCAGCCTTGCGTGGAACCAGATGGTCGTCCAGTCCGACCATGTTGACCCCCACTGGGTCGGCCGCGAATGGCTGTGGAAAACGCGCCACCGCATGGACCGCACGGCCGCCGTCCGGCCCAAAATCGCCCCAGAGCGCCAGATCGATATCGGCTTTGAGGAAGTCAATGCCAATTGGCCTCAAGCCATCCAGCGGATCTACAGCCACTTCGGCCTCGAGCTCAGCCCTTCCGCGCGCGCAGCCATGCGCGCCTATGTGGCCCGCGCCGCGCGTGAACACCCCTTCGCCCACCACCGCTATACGCTCGAGGATTTCGGGCTTACCCGCGCCCAAGTCGAAGCGACCTTCGCTGATATTGCCCCGCCGCCCGCGCTTGCGCCCGCCCGCGTCGCTGCCTGACCGCCCTCGCCGGCCCCCGCTGCGCTGCGCCGCCGGGCTTGCCGCCTTCCTCCTCGCCCCTGCGGCGAGCGCTGAGCTCCCGCGCCTTGCCGGCGTGCCGGTCGCCGGCTTCGCGCATGCCACCGCCACCGCCGATGGCCAGCTCGCCGCCCAGACGGAAGGCGGGGCCGAACTCGCAGCTGATGGCACCATCCTCCGCCCACTCACCCCGGACACCCCGATGCGCGTGGCCTCGATCTCGAAGATCGTGGTCGCACTCGCCATCCTCCGCCTTGCCGACCAGGGCCAGATCGAGCTTGATTCTGATGCTGCCCGCGCGCTCGGCCGGCCGCTGCGCAACCCAGCCCACCCCCAGGTCCCCGTCACCATCCGCCAACTCTTGCGCCATGAATCGAGCCTCTCGGATGCCGGCGGCTATGCAGCAACGCTCGGCACTCGGCTCGAAGAGATGCTGGGACCCGCGGCCTGGAGCGCGGCTGCCCCCGGCACTGCCTTTGATTACGCCAACTTGAACTCCGTCCTTCTTGCCACCATCGTCGAGATGCAGACCGGCCAGCGGTTCGACCGCGCCGCCCGCGCCCTCGTCCTTGACCCGCTCGGAGTGAAGGCATGCTTCAACTGGTCGGAATGCGCGCAAGGCTTCGCCGCGACCGGCGCAGTCCTCTACCGAAAATCCACCGACTTCGGCGAAACCTGGCAGCCGGATGGCCCATGGGTCGCGCAGGTCGATTCCGAGCGCCCGGCCGGCGGCTGCCCGGTCCGCCCCGCTCCCCGTGGGCCTTGCGCGCTCGAGACCTATCTCCCCGGCACCAACGGCGGTCTTTTCGCACCTCAGGGCGGCTTGCGGATCTCAATTGTCGAGCTTGCACGGCTTGGTCAGGCTCTCCTCGTCAACCGCAACGGCTTTCTGAAGCCTGCAACCCATGCTGCCCTGTTCCGCCCCCGCCCGGTCGCACCCGGCGGCACGGGCGCAGAAACCGATACCCGCCTCATGCGCTTCTGGTCCGAAGGGGGGCTCCACTGTTTCTCGGGAGGCGGGGAGGCCGGCACTGACCAGCCGCTCGCGCCCGCGCCCATGGCCGGCTGCGGCCACCTCGGCGAAGCCTACGGCCTCTTCTCTGCACTCGTGATTGACCCGGCTTCCGGCACTGTCCGCGCTTGGGCCATGACCGGAAGCGCCGCCAAACCACCGCCCGGCACCCGCTCGCGCTTCAACGCACTCGAGGAGGAGCTCGCCGCCCGCGCCCTCCGCATGCTCTCCAACTGACCGGCCTCTTGGTCGGAGGGATCGGCGCTTGCTGCACTCGACCGCGGTCTCCAGTTCAGCTCCAATGTGCCCGAGACGGCACGATACCTGAACCTTCGAACGCGCCACCTTTCGCGCTCTCGGGCCGGGACGGCCTGTCTTCGAGTGCAAGGCGCCAGACCATGGCGTTGCCGTGGATCATCAAGCCGGCAAGCGCTCGACCTGGCAGGTTGCCGCACATGTTTGGCAGCCCATGGCGAAGCAAGGGAGCACCCGTGTCAAGGGAGTCGACGGTCAGCGCATCCTGACCGATCCGAGGCGCGAGCGCCGCATCGTTCGCTTGCCCCCGGGCAAGCCCGCAACTTTCTCACCCACACCAGTTTGTCCCCGCATGCGATCGCGGCCCATCTTCCCGGCAATCCTGCGATACCCGAATCTTTAAAAAATTTTTACAGGATTCGAACTGTGCTTCATGCAACTATCTGATTTTTCGGCTCTCTCTATCGAAGAAATGTGAGGCGTTGGCAATGGTGCCTGCCCGCAGGAGGGAAAGAGGAATGCGCAAGCTGATATTCGCGGCCGTTGCTGGTGTGGTCTCTGCCCCCGCGCTCGCGGTCTCGGCGGTCACCACCCCCGGCGCGCTCGGTGCGACCGACTTCATCGACTGGGGCCAGCTCGGACCGAGCTTCACAGTCGTCCTGTCGCCGGTCGTCGTCACCACGAACCTCGGCGGCTCGGCCACCGTCTCGAGCGCAGGCGGCATGTTCCAGCGCCGTGACCAGAACCTTGGCTGGGCCGGCAACTTCGCGGCCTGTCACAAGCTGCTCTGGAACATGGGCTATGGGCCCGACATCACCATCGTCTTTGCGTCTCCAGTTGCTGGCGCCGGCACGCAGTGGCAGGCCGACTATTACGGCGCCTTCAGTGCCCGGCTTGCCGCCTATGACGACATGGACGTGCTGCTTTGTGCCGTCACCCGCGATGGGTTTAGCCATGCTGGCCGTGACGGCTCGGCCATTTTCCTCGGCGTCCTGACCTCGTCGGTCAACATCAAAAAGATCGTCTTGACGCTCGACTATGCATCGTCCGCGCCGAAAGACTTCGCGATCAATCGCCTTCTCCTCACGTCCTCGCCGGGAAGCGGCGTCGTCATTCCCGAGCCTTCCACCTGGGCCATGCTGATCAAGGGCTTCGGCCTCGTCGGCCTCATGGCCCGCCGCCGCAAGGTCGCGCTGGCCGCCTGACCGGTTCGCTGCCAAGGGGCCCCGTGCAGAAAGCGCGGGGCCCTTGTTCTTGCCAGGTGATCCTGCTTTCCTCCCGGGCGGAGGGAAAGCCATGAAAACGCCCATCGCCGCCCTGCTGCTGGCCGCGGCACCACTTGCCGCCAATCCGGTCCCACCCTCGCCCCATGGCCCGGCCGACCGGATCGGCGCCATGAACCATCTCTCGCCGGAAGCAACGCGGGCAGCTGCACGCCTGGTCAAGCTCGGCCGTGTCTACGCGCTCGGCGTCGTCACTGGTCCTGCCACGCCTGTCTGGCCGGGCCGGTCCTACAAGATCGTCGTCACACCCAGCGACGACGGCAGCGGCCAGCCGCTTGGCGCCAACCGGGTCACTGGCCATGACGATGTGCTCCTAACCCATGTCGGAATCGGGACCCAGCTCGACGGCTTCGCCCACATCGGCATCGCCCACCACCACTATAACAACGTCCCGGCGAAGGACCTTTTCGCGCCCGATGGCGTCACCGTCTACGGCACCGAGAGCGTGCCGCCGGCCGCCACCCGCGGCATCCTCCTCGACATGGTGAAAGCGAACGGTGGCCGCCCGCTCGCGCCCGGCACCGCCTTCAACCGCCGCGAGATCGAGGCCGCGCTCCGCTCGGCTGGTCTTACGCTGCGCAAGGGCGATGTCGTCCTGTTCCACACTGGCTGGATGGCCGCCATGGCAGCGAAAGACGGCCGTGCCTTCATCGCCTCCCAGCCCGGCCTCGGCCGCGAGGGCGCCGAGTGGCTGGCAGCGCAAGGTGTTGCGATGATCGGCGCGGATACGGCTGCGTTGGAGGTGATCCCGTTTGAGAAAGCGAACGAGCCCTTCATCGTCCACCAGATCCTGCTCACCCGGTACGGTGTCCATATTCTTGAGAACATCGACACCAATGCGCTTGCCGCCGATGGTGCAACCGAGTTCCTGTTCGTGCTCGGAGTCCCCCGCCTCAAGGGGACGGTTCAGGCCATCGTCAACCCGGTCGCCATCCGCTAGCACGCAGCGGGGCACCGACGCGCAGGAATGGCCAGACGAGGCAGCCGACGAGAACGCGGAGCTGCACCCATGGTCCCGCTACCCATGGCAGCTTCTGGCGCCACCAACAGAGCATGCGCAAGGCTCGCAGCATTGGCTCCGAGCGCGCGCAGGAACAGCGAAAGCTTCCGCCGCATGAGGAAAAGGGCCCCGTTGCAATGAGGGCGCTCCGCCGCCCGCTCTGGGCCGGGCTCACCGCCGCGCTCCTCTTCTGGTATGTCGTCGACAGCCTGCTGTCGGTTGCCACCGGCTTTCCCCTGAACGTCGCGTCCAACAGCCTCCTCATCGCCGGCTTCCTCCTGCCCGTCTTCGACGCCGGCCAGCTCCGCGCCTAGCGGAACGGCGGCTCGTCGAACGCGCGAAGCTTGCGGCTGTGCAGCCGGCCGCCTTCCTCGCGCATCCGCTCGATCGCCGAGATTCCGATCTGGAGATGCTCGGAGATCGCCCCGTCGTAGAAGCGGTTGGCCTGGCCGGGCAGCTTGATCTCGCCATGGAGCGGCTTGTCGGAAACACACAGGAGCGTGCCATAGGGCACCCGGAAGCGGTAGCCTTGCGCCGCGATTGTTGCCGACTCCATGTCGACCGCCACGGCGCGCGACTGGTTGAACCGCCGCGCCGAAAGCCCGTAGCGCAGCTCCCAGTTGCGATCATCGGTCGTCACCACCGTGCCCGTCCGCAGGCGCGGCTTCAGCCGCTCGGCCGTCAGCCCGGTCACCTCCTCGGCCGCCCGGGCGAGTGCCTGCTGCACTTCGGCAATGGGCGGAATGGGGATTTCGGGCGGCAGCACATCGTCGAGCACATGGTCGTCCCTGAGATAGGCGTGGGCCAGCACATAGTCCCCGATCGACTGGCTGGGCCTCAGACCCCCGCAATGGCCGATCATGATCCACGCCTCGGGCCGCATCACCGCCAGATGGTCGCAGATGGTCTTGGCGTTCGAAGGCCCCACCCCGATGTTGACGAAGCTGATGCCATGGCCGTCGCCGTCCATCAGGTGCCAGGCCGGCATCTGGTGCCGCCGCCACGCTCCGTCGGCCAGCGCCGCCGCGGGTGTTGCCGCCGCGCCCTCCAGCACCACCCCGCCGGGGCAGGACAGCCGCACGAACCGGGTTCCCGGCCGCCGCAGCGCGTTGCAGGCGAAGATCAGGAACTGGTCGATGTAGCGGTGATAGTTGGTGAACAGGATGTAGCTCTGTACATGTGCTGCCGGTGTGCCGGTGTAGTGCTTGAGGCGGGCCAGCGAAAAATCGGTGCGCGGCGCGTCGAACAGCGCAAGCGGCCGTGGAGCGCCCGCTGCTTGCCGCCACAGGCCGTCGGCAAGCTCGTCGCCAATATGCCGCAATTCGGTCGTCGCGAAATGCCGGCCGAGAGTCCGGGCTGCAGTTGCATCGATTGTGAGATCTGAGGCTCCGTCAAGCACATAGGCGAACGGGATCTCGACCTCCGACGGCCCGACTGCAAGCTCCACCTCATAGTCGCGGGCGAGCAGGTCGATCTGTTCCTCAAGATAGCGCCGGAACAGCCGCGGCTGGGTGATGGTCACCGCATAGGCGCCGGGCGCGTTCAGCCGAGCGAACGCCCGGCCCTGGCGCGGGGCGGCATCATCCCCCGCCCAGGACAGCTGCAGCTCAGGATAGACGAAGCGCCGCCGCTCCTCGGCATCCGGTGCCGGCCCGCCATTGATGACGCGCCTGAGCGCCGCCCTGAGCGCTGCGACAGCCTGGTCATAAAGCTCGGCCAGGGCATCGACAATCATTTGCGCGCCTTCCAGCGCGCCGGCCGCCCGCGCATTCGTTGTCGCTGCCGGTGGGCACTTTCGGTCGGATCCGCGTTCGCCGGCAAAGCCACCGAAGCGGCCCGCCGGCCGGCGGTCCGGCGAATGGGCCAGCGAGGGCTTTCCATCAGTGGCCGCTGGGCTCCGCCATCAGCTCGATGAGAACGCCGCCCATGTCCTTCGGGTGGACGAAGATGACCGGCACGCCATGCGCGCCAATCCGGGGCTCGCCATTGCGCAACACGGTTGCCCCCTTTGCCACCAGCTCGTCGCGTGCAGCGATAATGTCTGGCACTTCGAAGCAGACATGGTGCTGGCCGCCTTTCGGGTTCCGCGCCAAAAAGCCATGAATAGGCGAGTCCGCCCCGAGCGGCTCGATGAGCTCAATTTGCGAATTGGCGACATCGACGAAGCAGACTCGCACGCCCTGGTCAGGGAAATCGAAGGGCGCATGGATGCACGTTGCGCCCAGCAGGTCGCGATACAGGGCAATACTCGCCTCGATGGATGGGGTGGCCACCCCCACATGATTCAGCCGTCCGATGCGCATGACCACCGCCATAGCGGCAAGCGGCCGGGCAAAGCCAGTCCAAACCCCTTTACCACGTTCACTGCGGCGGCTAGTTGGCAAGCGTAAGGGGCAGTCCCGGACAGCAAGGGGAAAGGGGACCATGGCCGAAGACTGGAGCATCAACGTCCGAAAATATGCGCCTGACGCCGACGAAAGCGTCATCCAGGCGATTGTCCGCCATCTCGGGATCGCGCTCAGGAGTCGGGACGCCTCGCTCGTCTCCTTCACCGACCCTTCCGAACTCGAGACGGTGCGCGAAAGCTGGCTCAAGAAGAAGCTCGGACTGACCGATCCCGATGACGCGCTCGATGCCGCAATCGCCAAGGTCGGCGAGCGGATGAAGGATGACGCAACCAAGAACCGCGTTACTGTCTACTATCTTCTTGCCGAGATGTTCGGGAAGCTCGGACTCCTCGGTGGCGGCACGGCAGCTGCTGCAACTTCTTCAGACCCCGAGCCTGCCGCGGGCCCTGCTTCCGCTGCTGGGTCTGACTCGGCTGCTGCTGGTGCCGCTGATCCCGGGTCAGCCGGAACTCGCGCTGCTGGCGCTGTTGATTCCGGATTGGCTGCTGCGGCTGCCGCCGCACCGGCTGCTTTGTCTGCCGCTCCGGCGGCTGCTGCAGCCGTCTCTGCGCCGGCTGCTGCGGCCATGGCTGCGGCGCCGGCTGCTGCGGCCGTTGCTGCAATTCGACATGGCGGGCGCCGCACGAGCGATGATGACGGCATCATCAAGACGGGAGTTGTCACCGCCGGCGTCCTCGGCCTCGGCATTCTCGGGGCTGCGATTCTTGGATCACAGATCGGCGGCGGCCGCCCGGAGGTGCCCCCTCCTGTCTCGCCCCGTGTCGATGGCCCGGTCGTCGCCACTCCGGCCATCCCGACCGGCTCCGGAGTCCTCGCCGAAACCATCGAAGGAAAGCCTGCGCTCAACGTCTATTTCGGCACCGCCGAGCGCGAGGTGGCGCCGCTTGGCGCCGAGGCAGCCCCGCTCAAAGCCTATCTCGATGCCAACCCCGACGAGCGACTTTCAGTCTCGGGCTATGTCGACCCGCGCGGCGACGCTGCCTTCAATGCCCAACTCGCGAAAGACCGCGCCGAGAACACCAGGGCTGCCCTTGTCGCAGCGGGGATCCCGGAAGACCGGATCGATCTCGACAAGCCGGCCGACATCGTCGGAGCCGATGCAAGCCTTGCCGAAGGCCGTCGTGTGACTGTCCGAGTAAAGTCAGCGGGGACGGTCGTCGAACCTGCAGTCGTCGAGCGAACCCAAGCAACGCCCTGAGCGTCCGGGCCGGCGGCCCTTGCAGCGGCCAAGGCGGTGCCCCTAAAAGGGCACTTCGTCGTCGCCCAATTCGTCGATGGGGTCGTCGGGTGCATGCTGCAACAGGCCCCGACTGCTGCGGCCGCTCTCCCAGTCCCCACCGCTGCCCATTCCGCTCTCACGGCGGTCGAGAAGCGCAAGCTCGCCCCGGAAGCGGCCGACATAGACCTCGGTCGTGGTGCGGTCGTTGCCATCGCGGTCCTGCCACTTGCGCGTGCGCAACTGGCCCTCGAGATAGACCTTCGAGCCCTTGCGCAGATATTGCTCGGCAATCCGCACCAGGTTCTCATTATCGATGACGACATTGTGCCACTCGGTCCGCTCCTGGCGCTGGCCGCTGTTGCGGTCGGTCCAGCTTTCCGAGGTCGCAACGCGCAAGTTCGCGATACGCCCGCCGCTCGGGAAGCTCTTCACTTCCGGGTCGGCACCGAGATTGCCCACCAGGATCACCTTGTTCACGCTTCCCGCCACTGGCCGCTCTCCCTTGTGCAGGCCCTTCCGTTAGGCCAGAGTTGTGCCGAGGCCAAGCGGAGACCGGCAGGGAAGGATCGGCCGAGGCCACGGGCCAGTTGGCCACCGCCGCGGCGGCCGCCCTCGACCCACCCGCCCCGCGCGCGGGCGCGGCGACCGAACACGGCACCTGTGCCAACTGCGGCGCCTATTGCAGCGCCTGCGGCCAGAAGCTCCACCTCCACCGCAGCATCGGCGATGCGGTGCACGAGATGGTCCACGGCATCCTCCACCTCGACGGCAAGCTCTGGAACACGCTCCCGCTTCTCGCCACCGCCGCGGTCGTCACCTTTTCGCTCTACGCGGCGACCGTCCTCCTCCTCGGCCTCATCGACTGAGGAT
>NZ_JBRCLD010000096.1:0-25099 GCF_053487655.1 Thermaurantiacus sp.
GTGGAACACGCGAGCCCGCCTGACAACCAGGTCGCCCGGCCAGTATGGGCTGCCGCGGCGACCGCAGGGCCCCCAGCCGGGCAACCAAGGAGACGAAAATGCCCAAGTTGAAGACCAAGAGCGGGGTCAAGAAGCGATTCAAAATCACAGCGACCGGCAAAGTGAAGCATGGTGTTGCCGGCAAACGCCACCGGCTCATCAGCCACAATGGCAAATATATCCGCCAGAACCGCGGCACCGCAGTTCTTGCCGAATCGGACGCTCCGACAGTGAAGCTGTGGGCGCCCTACGGCCTCAGATAGGAGACGCAGCATGGCACGCGTGAAGCGCGGGGTGACTGCACGCGCCCGTCACAAGCGGGTCCTCGAGCAGGCCAAGGGCTATTATGGTCGGCGCAAGAACACGATCAAGGTGGCGCGCCAGGCAGTCGAGAAGGCCGGGCAATATGCCTATCGCGACCGGCGGGTGAAGAAGCGGACCTTTCGCGGCCTGTGGATCCAGCGGATCAATGCGGCTGTGCGCGAGTTCGGCCTCACCTATGCAAGCTTCATGCATGGGCTGAAGCTCTCTGGCCTCGAACTCGACCGCAAGATGCTCGCGGACATCGCCTTCCACGAGCCCGACGTCTTCAAGGGGATCGTCGGCGAGGTGAAGGGCGCGCTGGACGCGGCGACGGCCTGATCCCAGCCTCTCCGGGGGCCCGACCATGGCGGCCGACCTTGACGCGCTGCGCGCGCGGTATCTTGCGGATCTTGCTGCAGCCAGCACGCCCGATTCGGTCGAGGCCGTGCGGGTGGCAGCGCTCGGCAAGTCGGGAACGGTGACGGCGCTTCTCAAATCGCTCGGCGGTCTTGCAGCCGACGAGAGGCTTCGCCTTGCACCGGCCTATCAGGCGCTCCGGGAGGAACTGGCAGGCGCGATCGAGGCGAAGAAGGCGGCACTCGAGGCGGCCGCGCTCGAGGCCCGGCTTGCCGCCGAGCGGATGGACATGTCGCTTCCGGTGCTCCCTGAGCCGACGGGCTCAATCCACCCGATCGCGCGGGTGATGGACGAGCTTGCCGAAATTTTCGCTGACCTTGGCTTCGCGGTCGCCGAAGGGCCCGAGATCGAGGACGACTGGCACAATTTCACTGCCCTCAACATTCCACCCGAGCATCCGGCGCGGGCGATGCACGATACCTTTTATCTGGCAGGCGCGCCCGAGGGCCGGGTGCTTCGCACCCACACCTCGCCAGTTCAGATCCGCACCATGACCGGCGGCACGCCCCCCATCCGCATCATCGCGCCCGGCCGGGTCTATCGCTCGGATTCGGATGCAACCCACACGCCGATGTTCCACCAGGTCGAGGGGCTGGTGATCGACCGCGATACCCACATGGGCCACCTCAAGTGGACGCTTGAGACGTTCGTTCAAGCCTTCTTTGGAGTGGATGACGTGGTGCTGCGACTGCGGCCGAGCTTCTTCCCCTTCACCGAGCCTTCGGTGGAAGTCGATGTCGGTTGCTCCTGGGAGGGCGGCCGCCTCGCTATCGGCGGCAGCGCATCCTGGCTTGAGATCCTGGGTGCCGGTATGGTCCACCCCAAGGTTATCAGCAATTGCGGTCTCGACCCTACGGAATGGCAGGGATTCGCATTCGGTTGCGGGATCGACCGGCTGGCCATGCTCAAATATGGCATGACGGACTTGCGCGCCTTCTTCGACGCGGATCTCAGGTGGCTCAGGCACTATGGCTTTCGCGCTCTCGACGTCCCCACGCTCTCGGGGGGCGTATCGGCATGAAGCTGCCGTTGTCCTGGCTTCGCCGCTATCTTGCGACCGAAGCTGATGCCGCCGTGATTGCCGATGTGCTGACCCGGCTCGGGCTCGAAGTGGAGGAGATCACTAGCCCGGCGGAAAAGCTCGCCTCCTTTACCATTGCCCGCGTGGTGGAAGCCGTGCGCCATCCCGAAGCCGACCGGCTCCAGGTGCTGACGGTGGACACTGGCCAAGGGGCGCTGGTCCAGGTGGTCTGTGGGGCACCCAATGCGCGGCCCGGCCTCGTCGGTGTGTTCGCTGCACCCGGAACCCTTGTGCCGGGTACCGGTCTCCGGCTGAAGGTGACGGCCATTCGCGGGGTCGAATCGCGGGGCATGATGTGCTCGGCGCGCGAGCTTGAACTCGGCGATGATCATGCCGGCATCATCGAGCTGCCGGAGGATGCGCCGGTGGGGGCACCCTATGCCCGCTGGGCGGGACTCGACGACGCCGTGATCGAAGTGGCGATCACGCCCAACCGGGCCGATTGCATGGGCATTTACGGGATTGCGCGCGATCTCGCGGCTGCCGGGGTGGGAACCCTCATGCCGGTAGAGGCGCCTGCGCTCGCCGGCAGCTTCCCCTGCCCGGTCAATATTGCAATCGAGGACTGGGATGGGTGTCCGGCCTTCTTTGCCCGGGCGCTTCGCGGGGTAAGAAACGGGCCCTCGCCGCCATGGCTGCAAGATCTTCTTGGAAAGGCTGGCCTGAGGCCGGTCTCGGCGCTGGTGGATGTCACCAACTATTTTGCAATCGGCTTCGGCCGGCCGCTCCATGTTTATGACATCGCGAAACTCGAGGGCGGGCTGGTGGCGCGCCGCGCGCGGCCGGGCGAGACGCTCGCGGCGCTCAACGGCCGGACCTATGCGCTCGACGCGAGCATGTGCGTGATCGCCGACTCGCGCGCGGTCCACGACATCGGCGGAATCATGGGCGGGGCCTCGTCTGGAGTCTCGGAGGCGACGACCGACGTTCTCATTGAGTCCGCCTGGTTTGCGCCCGCACGGATCGGTGCCACTGGTCGCGCGCTCGGGATTGCGTCTGAGGCGCGTGCCCGGTTCGAGCGCGGAGTCGACCCGGCGCTCGTGGGGCCCGGCCTCGATCTCGCTGCTGCGATGATGCAGGCGCTCGTCGGCGGCGAGGTTTCGGAGCCGGTCCATGTGGGTGCGCTGCCGGCGCTCGACCGGGTGATCCGCTTCGCGCCCGCGACGACGGCGCGGCTTTCCGGCCTTACGGTGCCGGAAGGCGAGCAGCGCGCCATCCTCGAACGGCTCGGCTTTGCCGTGTCACCCGACTGGGCCGTGACTGTTCCTTCCTGGCGGCGCGATGTCGAGGGGCCGGCTGATCTCGTCGAGGAAGTGGTGCGCCTGGTCGGGCTCGACCGGATTGCCTCGACACCGCTGCCACGCGCACCAGGTGTGGCGCGGCCGGTTGCAACACCTGCGCAAATGGTGGAGCGCCGGGTGCGCCGGGCGCTTGCAGCGCGCGGGCTCAACGAGGCTGTCACCTGGAGCTTCATCGCCGAGGCGGAAGCTGCGCGGTTCGGCGGTGGCATGCACCGGCTCCAGAACCCGCTGTCCGCCGAACTTGCCGTCATGCGGCCGTCGCTGTTGCCGGGGCTTGTTGCGGCGGCAGAGCGCAACATGGCGCGTGGCGAGCGGAGTGTGCGGCTGTTCGAGCTTGGCCGGCGCTATTTGGCCGAGGGTGAGCGGATGACGGCGGGGCTGCTGCTCGCCGGGGAGGCGCGGCCGCGCCACTGGCAGACTGGCAAGGCCCGCGGCTTCGACGGGTTTGACGCCAAGGCGGCAGCGCTTGCTGCTCTCGCTGCAGCTGGCGCACCTGTTGAACGGCTTGCGGTTCGCCAGCCGGGCCCGGCCTGGTATCACCCGGGCCGCTCGGCCGAGCTGGTGCTGGGCAAGGTGGTGCTGGCGGCCTTTGGCATGCTCCACCCGACGCTCGCTCTCGATCTTGGTGACGTGGCTGTCGCCGAAGTCTTCCTCGACTCCGTGCCAGCCGCGCGCGGCAAGCGAAGCGCCTTCAGCCCGAGCCCGCTGATGCCTCTTCGGCGGGACTTCGCCTTCCTGGTGCCGGAGGCGCTGGCGGCCGAGGCGCTGCTGCGCGCCGTCGAAGGCGCCGACCGCGACCTCATCGCCCGGGTTGAGCTGTTCGACCGCTTTACTGGAGCTGGCGTGCCGGAAGGCCAAGTGAGCCTGGCTGTCGCCGTCACGCTCCAGCCGCGCCAGCGCACCCTGACAGACGCTGATCTCGCTCTCTTCTCCGCCGCGGTTGAGGCTGCCGCGGCGAAGCTCGGGGCAACACTGCGATCCTAGCCGGGCAGCCGGCCTGCGTTCATATGCTCCTGGGTGACGGGGATGAGGCGCATTTCCACCCGCCGGTTCTTGGCCCGGCCCTCTGGTGTGTCGTTGGATGCGATCGGCTGGTTGAAGCTGAAGCCGCGAGTCTCGATTCGGGCCTCGTTTACACCAAATCCGATGAGGGTGTTGGCGACCGAGCGGGCGCGCTCTTCGGACAGCCGCTGGTTGAGTTCGGCCGAGCCGGTGTTGTCGGTGTGGCCGAACACGCCGATGATGGTGGAGGGGTAGGAGTTGAGTATCCCGGCAAGCTCTTGAAGCTCGCTGCGCAGCTCCGGCCGCACCATCGCCGAGCCGGTTGCAAAGGTGATGTTGTCGGGGAAGGTGAGCTGGATCTCGTCGCCCTTGCGTTCGACCTCTATTCCCGTGTTGGCGGTTGCGGCGCGCAATTCGCGCTCCTGCCGATCCATGTAGCCGCCAACGGCGCCGCCCAAGACCGAGCCCACGCCAGCGCCGACAAGTGCTCCCGTGCGGCCGCCAATTGCGCCGCCAATCAAGGAGGCTCCGGCAGCAGCTGCAAGCGCGCCCTTGCCGCCGCGAGTCACCTGCCGCTGGCCAGTTTCGGGATTGGTGGCGCAGCCGCCAGCCAGGAGCAGCGCGGCAAGCGCGCCCGCAGCTATCATCTTCGTGCCCTTGCTCATGTGCTCTCCTCTCTTGTGCGGGAAACAAAACCTCTGTGCGTATCTACTCCAGCCCGTGGCAGAGGCGCCAGTGGTGCTCTCGCATTCGGCGGCATGGATTGTGCCCAGGCCGCAATCCGGGCATAGAGCCAAGGCAGCGCCATGTCCGCTTTCCCGTGGGGCGATGTCGCCCTCATTCTTGCCCTCGTCCTCCTGAACGGTCTCTTTGCCGGCGCCGAGCTCGCCATCGTCTCGGCGCGGCGGCCGCGGCTCCAGCTCCTCGTCAAGCGTGGTGTCCGAGGCGCAGCGACTGCGCTTGCGCTCCACGACGAGCCCGGCCGTTTTCTCTCTGCCGTGCAGGTCGGGATCACGCTCGTTGGGATCGCCAACGGGGCCTTCTCGGGTGCGCGGCTTGGCGGACCTCTCGCCGAGCGGCTTGCAGCGCTCGGGGTTCCAGAGACGATCGCTGAACCAGTTGCGCTTGCGGCGGTCATCCTCATCGTCACCTATCTTTCGCTCATCATTGGCGAACTGGTGCCGAAGCAGCTGGCACTGCGTGCGCCCGAGCGGATCGCAGCACAGGTGGCGCCGGCGATGGCGGCGCTGGCGCGCCTCTTCATGCCGGTTGTGAGCCTGCTCGATGCCTCGACAGCGCTCGTCTTCCGCCTTCTCGGCTTGCCTCGCGCAGGCGAGACAGGAGTGACCGAAGAAGAGCTACGCTCGGTGGTGGCAGAAGCCGAGAGTGCTGGCGTCATTGAGGAGAAGGAGCGGGCGCTCATCACCGGGATCATGCGCATGGCCGATCGCAGTGCGCGCGGTGTGATGACGCCAAGGGTCGAAGTGGACTGGCTTGATGCCGACGCGCCGGAGGCGGTGGTGAGGGAGCGGCTGATGGAGACTCCGCACAGCCGGCTGGTACTGGCCGAAGGCGCGGTCGACCGGCCGATCGGGATCATCCAGTCGCGCGATGTGCTCGCTGCACTGATTGCCGGGGGTCCGCTCGACTTGCGCCAGCTGATGCGCAAGGCCCCGGTGGTGCCCGACGTTGCGGACTCGATGGCGGTCTTGACCGCGCTGCGGGATTCCGGAGTGCCGATGGCGTTCGTCGTCGACGAGTATGGCCATTTCGAGGGGGTCGTGACGCCCTCTGACTTGCTTGCGGCGATCGCCGGTGAGTTCCGCTCCGATCTCGATGAGGGCGAGGAGCCTTCGGTTGTGACGCGCGACGACGGCAGCCTGCTGGTTGCCGGCGGGATGCCGGCCGATGAGCTCGCCGAACGGCTCGGCTTCGCGCTTGCGGACGAGCGCGATTATGAGACGGTTGCTGGATTCGTTCTCGCCGAGCTTGAGCATATTCCCGAGACTGGCGAGCATTTCGACGCCCATGGCTACCGGTTCGAGGTGGTCGACATGGATGGGCGCAAGATCGACAAGCTCCTCGTCCGCAGGGTGGAGTCGGATCCGAGCTGATGCGGCTCTGGCTTCTCCTGGCTTTGCTCCTGGTGCCCTGGACGCTCGGCTGCGCCTTCATCGGGCTGGCGATGCGCGATGGCAGCCGGCTGGTGACGGACATCGGCCGCTGGGCAGGCTATCCGGCGGTGGAGACCCAGCTTCTTGCAACCGCGTTGGGGGAGGCCGGTCCGGCCGGGCAAGCCCTGGTGGTTGCGGTCTGGGTTGCCGGCGCCCTGCTCGCAATCGGCCTTGGTGCGATTATGCGCGCCAGTCGCTAAGGGTCAGCAGGACGGGCCAGAATCGGGCTCGCTTGCCGACGGCCCGATGATATGATCTTCAAGGTCCCCTGCGTCGGCTTCGCTGATCGTCCAGCCGCGCACTGAGGCGCCGGCGCGGTGGACCGCCTCGCGGTCGCCGCAGACCAGATGGTGCCAGGGCGGGAGCGGCTGGCCAGCGGCGACTCGGCGGTAGCCACAGGTCGAAGGCAGCCAGTCAAGCTCGGTGACAAGGCCCGGGCGGAGCTGAACGCAGTCTGGCACATGGGCCTTGCGGTTGGCATAGTCAGTGCAGCGGCAGGTCTCGCGGTCAAGGAGGCGGCAGGCAACGTTGGTGCGCCAGAGCCGTCCGGTCTCCTCCTCCTCGAGCTTGTGGAGGCAGCATTTGCCGCAGCCATCGCACAGCGCTTCCCATTCCTCGCGGCTCAGCTCGTCAAGCCCGAAACGTTCCCAGAAGCGCGCGCGCATCAGCGAACATGCGCTTCGAGCATCGAGGTGACGGCCTGCGGCTTGGCATCCGGGCCGGCGAGGAAGGCAATTGGCCTACCGTCAGGATCGAACAAATAGACGACGGCCATATGGTCGATAAGATAGCTCTCCTTGCTCGCCCCATTGATACGGCGAGCATAGACCCGGAAGGCTTTCAAAGTGTCAGCGATCGTGGCCTCGCTGCCAGTGAGGCCAATGAGCCGTGGGTGGAAGTTGTCTGTAAATTCGGCAAGTACTGCCGGCGTGTCGCGCGCTGGGTCGACAGTCACGAAGATGGGCTGGACTTGCGCGCCGCGCGCTGGCTCCGCCTTCTCGAAGGCGGCAAGGCCGGCGGCCATGTTGGCAGTGTCAACCGGGCAGACGTCTGGACAAAAGGTGTAGCCGAAATAGATGAGGCGCCACTTGCCGGCGAAGTCTGACCAGCGGGTTGGTTTGCCCATCTCGTCCACAAGCTGGAATTCGCCGCCGATGGCGCTGCCCTCGAGGTTGCCGCGGGCGCGGGTCTCGGGGCGCAAGAGGATGAGGGTCGCAGCCAGCGCTGCGGCGACGAGAAGGATTGCAGCCGTGGGGAAGAGGCGCGAACGGGTGATCATGCGGTGGCTATATGGCCTATTTCCGGCATCTGCAGTAGTCGCCATAAAGCAGGTGTCATGAGAACAGGTGTCATGCCATTCATGAGATCGCTCCTTCTCGCCTTTCTCATCATCCTTGCCGTGCCACCGGCTGCAGCACAGTTCTCGGATGCGTTCAATTTCATGAAGGCGGTGCGCGACCGTGACGTGCTCGCTGCCAAGAGCCTCATCGACAAGCCGGGCAGTGTCGTCATCAATGCCCGTGACCGGGACAGCGGCGACACGGCGCTCCATATCGTCACCCGTCGGCGGGATGCGCCGTGGATGCGGTTCCTGATTGAGGCAGGTGCCGACGTGAACGCCCGCGACCGCGAGGGCAACACTGCACTCATCATTGCTGCCCAGTCCGGTTTCACGGACGGGATTCGCCTGCTTGCTGCCTTCAAGGCCAATCCGAATGCGACCAACAACAAGGGCCAGACGGCGATCTTCCGGGCTGTCCAGCTGCGTGATGCGGCAACCGTGCAATTGCTTCTTGCCATGGGAGCTGACCCCGACATTGCAGAGCACCAGACCGGCATGAGCGCGCGCGAGATCGCTGCTGCTGATCCCCGTGCCGGCGCGATCGGCAAGCTGCTTGCCGAGACACCGGGGCGCGCCCGCCGGCCGGTGTCGGGCCCGACGCTGTGAAGCCTGCGTGAACGCGCCGCCTACAGCGCGTGGCCGCGGGACCCGCCCGCTCGGGCTCGATCAGCCCGGTGTGGAAGTGCGCACGCTGGTGCGGATCCGCTGGGCGGCAACACTTGGCCAGCTTGCGACCACGCTGGTCGTCGGTTTGGGGTTCGGCTTTCCTATCCCCTGGTGGCCGGTGCTTGCCGCCGTCGGCGCCGGAGTCTCGCTGAACCTCGGCCTCATCTGGCTCTATCGCGCCCAGGATCGGCTCGATGGCCCGAGCGCCTTCTGGAACTTGGCCTTCGACCTTGTCCAGATCTCGGTGCTCTTGTTCCTGACCGGCGGGCTCTTGAACCCGTTTGCGCTATGGCTGCTGGTGCCAGTCACCATTTCGGCAACCCTGCTTTCGCTGCGGGCGACTGCACTTCTCGTGCTTGTGGCACTCGGTCTTCTGGCCCTCCTGTGGCAGCGGGCGCTGCCCCTGCCGTGGGAGGATGGCGGCATCCAGTTCCCGCCCCTCTATCATCTTGGCATCTTTCTCGCCATCGGACTTGGGATGGGGTTCCTTGCTGCCTATGCTTGGCAAATCTCGAACCAGGCCCGGCGACGGCAAGCAGCGCTGGTGGCGACCCAAGCTGCGCTCGAGCGCGAGAGCCGGATGAGCGCGCTCGGCAGCCTGGCAGCAGCGGCTGCGCACGAGCTCGGCGGACCGCTTGGCACCATCACGCTCATTGCCCGCGACCTTGAGGACATGTGGGGCAAAGACCCGGCCATCGGCCCAGACATCCGCCTGCTTGTCCAGGAAGTGGCCCGCGCCCGCGATATCCTCGAGCGGATTGCGCTCCGCGCCGAAGCCGAAGACCCGTTTCCTGACGTGCCATTGCCAGCGCTGTTGCGCGAAGTGGTCGAGCCGTTTGAGCCCACGCGCGTGCCGGTGGCAATAGAAGTGCCATGGGCGCCGCGCGGCGGGCCGGTGGTTCGGCGCTCCCCCGAACTGTTGCACGGCCTTGGCAATCTGGTCTCGAACGCGCTTCGCCACGCTGCTGCGCGGGTTGTCATCAGCGGTGGCGAATCGCCGCAGCATCTGTGGGTGACGGTGGCGGATGACGGGCCTGGATTTTCTGAGGACCTGCTCCCCAGGTTGGGCGAACCCTTTCTCGGACCGTCTTTTTCCGGCTCCGGAAGCACTGGTCTTGGCATCTTCATCGCCACCACGCTGCTTGAACGCACGGGGGCGCGCCTCAGCTTCGCGAATAGACCCCAGGGCGGTGCGACCGTAGAAATCCGCTGGGCACGTGCCGATATCGAGGCGGGCGCACGGGTGCTGCGCAAGGAAGAGAGTCGATGACAGAGGCCGAAATTGCGGAGCGGCACGGAAGCTTGCTCCTTGCTGACGATGACAATGCGTTCCGCCAGCGCTTGGCGCTGACCCTTGGCCGGCGCGGTTTTGATGTGACGGCGGCTGCAAGTCTTGCCGAGGCACGGGCACTCATTCCCCAGCTCCGGCCAGACTATGCCGTGCTCGACTTGCGGCTCGGCGACGGCAACGGCCTGGATCTCGTGGCCGAGCTGCGCCAGGCGCGCGATGACACGCGTGTGGTCATCCTGACTGGCTATGGCAATCTCGCAACGGCAGTCGCTGCAGTAAAGGAAGGGGCGATCGACTATCTGGCAAAGCCTGCCGACCCGGAGGATATTGTCAATGCACTCCTGGCACCGGGCGGCGAGAAGCCAGAGCCGCCAGCCGAGCCCATGTCGGCTGACCGCGTGCGCTGGGAGCATATCCAGCGAGTCTATGAGCTGTGCGACCGCAATGTCTCAGAGACAGCGCGGCGTCTGAAGATGCATCGGCGAACGCTCCAGCGCATCCTTGCCAAGCGCTCGCCGCGCTGAGAAAGCTTGAGGTAAGCCAAAGGAGGGCGGCGTCACGCGCTTCTGGCCCTGCAACATGCCCGGCGGGTCAAGGGGGGAACGCGTTGACGGATTGGCGGCGAGACGGGAGCCTGGCCGGCAAGGGTTCCCCTTTCCTCCTTCGATCACGTGGATGCTCGCAGGTTGCGCGCAAGGCCAAACGCCTGCGCAAGCGGCGCGCCCGGAGAGCGCGGGTGGGATGCCCCTTTGGCCTCAGGCCTTGTAGAGGGCTTCGAGGCGGGGGCCGTAGACCTGCCTCAGCACATGGCGGCGGATCTTCATCGAAGGGGTTAGCTGCGCGTTCTCAACTGTGAAGGGCGCATCGGCGAGGATGATGCGGCGCACCTTCTCGGTGGTGGCGAGACCGGCGTTGACCCGGTCGACCGCGGCCTGGACTGCGCGCAGGAGGTCGGGCGAAGCGCGGGCCGCTTCGGGCGCAAGACCGCGGCTCCGGCCCCAGTCGGCGACGAATTCGGGATCGGGCACGACAACGCCGACGAGGTGGGGCCGCTGGTCGCCATAGACCATCGCCTGGGCGATCTCCGGCTGGAGGGTGAGCATGCCCTCGACCCTCTGCGGCGCGACATTCTCGCCCTTGTCGTTGACGATGATGTCCTTCTTGCGGTCGGTAATGACAATGTGGCCGTCATCGTCGATGTGGCCGATATCGCCGGTGTGCAGAAGGCCGTCGACGAGCACCCGCTCGCTTTCTTCCGGGTTGTTCCAGTAGCCGTGCATGACGAGCTCGCCAGCAACACAGATCTCGCCATCCTCGGCAATCTCGACATGGACGTCGCGCAGCGGCGGGCCGACCGTGTGCATCTTCAGTTTCGCCGCCGGGCGGTTGCAGCTGATGACCGGGCCGGCCTCGGTCTGGCCATAGCCCTGGAGGATGGTGAGACCGAGAGCGTCGAAAAAGCGGCCGACGTCGGGATTGAGCGGTGCGCCGCCCGAGACCATGGCCTTGAGCCGGCCGCCGAAACGGGCCCGGACCTTGCGCCTGAGCGTGCGCTCGACGAGGAAGTCGGCAGGCTTGTCGAGCAAGCCAAGCCGGCCATGCTGGGCGCGCTTGGCGGCGAGTTTCTGGGCCAGTCCGAGCAACCGAGGCGCAAGTCCGCCCTGCTTTTCGATGGCCTTGAGCATGCGTGCGCGCAGCACTTCGAACAGCCGTGGCACGACCACCATGATGGTGGGCGACACCTCCTCGATATTGGCGGCGAGCTTCTCGAGCCCCTCGGCATAGGCGATTTCGCCGCCAAGCCCGATCGGCAGGAACTGGCCGGCCGTGTGCTCATAGGCGTGGCTGAGCGGCAGGAAAGAGAGGAAGCGCTCGCGGCCAGTGTCGGGGAAATCGGCCCGGATGATCTCGATGCAGCCAGCGACATTGTGGAGGATTGCGCCATGGTGTTGGCGCACGCCCCGCGGCGCGCCGCCAGTGCCGGAGGTGTAGATGAGGCAGGCGGTGTCGCTGCGCTTCATTACCGCCTCGGCAGCGACGTCGGCCGGGTCGGCCGGATGGCGGGCGATGAGATCGGCCATGTCATGGAAGGCGAGCGCTTCGGTCTGGACTCGGCGCAGCGGCTCCATGGCGACGATGGTGCGGCAGCTGCCAGTCTGGTGGGCGGCCTCGATTACGCCGCGGGCGAGCCGGGCGGTGGAGACGACGACGGCTGTCGCGCCGCAGTTGGCGAGCACATGCGCATGATCGCGCACCGTGTTGGTGGTATAGGTGGGCACCGAAATGCCGCCGGCCGCCATGATGGCAAGGTCGGCAATGGCGAATTCGGGCCGGTTTTCACTGACGAGGGCAACCCGGTCCCCGCGCCGGACGCCGATCGCCTGGAGCGCACGGGCAAAGCGGGCGACTTGCCCGGCAACTTCCGTCCAGCTGAGGCTTTGCCATTCCCCCTTGATTTTGCGAAGAAGGAAGGGGGCGTCGCCTTGCGCGCGGGCGCGGGCGAAGAAAAGTTCCACGAGATTGTTCCAGTGCTCGGTATCACGGCCGGCAGCGCGCTCGGCCGCGCGCAGCCGTTCCGCCTCGAGAATGTCTTCGCGGGTCATGGTCTCCCTTCCTGCTCGGCCGCGCGTGCCGCGCCTTCGCTGCGCGGGTCTGCTGCTCCGCGCCAGACCGTCCCCTCGCGGCTGATGGCATTTGCCTTCAATGGCAGCATCGCCGGCTCGACGCTGTGTCCAAGCGCCTTCCATGTCGCTGCCATTCCCTCGAGCCTGGAACCTGCCTCGTAGCGGATCCCGCGCCGGTCGGCCATGATGCCGGGCACGGCGAGCGCTTGGTCGACGGGCATGCCCCAGTCGATGATGGCGATGACCGCGCGCGCGACCTGGGCGATGATGGTCGCACCTCCAGCTGCGCCGAGTGCTGCCTCAAGCTGGCCATCGGCGCCAAAGATGAAGGTGGGTGTCATGGAGGAGCGGGGGCGCTTGCCAGGCTCGACCCGGTTGGCGGCAGCACGGCCGTCGCGGGTGGGGACAAAATCGAAATCAGTCAGCTCATTGTTGAGGAAGAAGCCCTTGACCAGCAGCCCCGAGCCGAACGGCGCCTCGATGGTGGACGTGACATTGGCGACTCGACCCTGGGCGTCGGCGGCAACGAGGTGACTGGTTGCTGGCACGTCAAGAAGGCGCTGCATTGCCCGCGGTTGCTCGCCATCCGGCGTGCCGGCGCTGACGGATGTCATGGCGCGATCGATGCGGATGAGCGCCGAGCGGCGGTCAAGATAGGCGCGGCTGACCAGGGCTTCGACGGGCACGGGGGCGAACGCCGGGTCACCGACCCAGGCTTCGCGGTCCGCCATTGCCAGGCGCATTGACTCGGCAATCAGGTGCCAGGCGAGCGGGTTGTCTGGCCCGAGCCGGGCAAGATCGAAGCGCTCAAGCTGGCCGAGGATCTGGAGGAGCGCGATGCCGCCGGCCGAGGGTGGGCCCATGGAGCAGATGCGCCGCCCGCGATAGGTCCCGCACAGCGGCACGCGCTCGGTCACGCGATAGGCGGCGAGGTCGGCCGCGGTCAGTGCCGCCGGGTTGGCGAAGGCCGTCCCGACCGCGGTGGAGATGGCCTCGGCGATAGTGCCGGTATAGAAGGCATCGGGCCCGTCGCGGGCGATCGTCTCAAGCGTTGCGGCAAGCTCTGGCTGGCGGAGTCGATGGCCTTCCGGCCAGACTTGGCCCTTGGCGTCAAGAAATATGGCAGCGGCCGAGGGCGAGGCGCGCAGGAGATCTGCGCGAAAGCCGGCGAAGCGGACGAACCGTTCGGAAAGCAGGATCCCGTCGCGCGCCATGGCGATCGCGGGTTCAAACAGAGTGGCCCAAGGCAGCGTCCCCCAGCGCCTGTGCATTTCCGCTGCAAGGCGGATGACTCCGGGAACGCCGACCGACTTGCCACCGGGCACCGCCTCGCGGAAGCCCATGGGGGTGCGGTCGGGTTTCAGGAAGCGGTCGGGTGTGGCAGCCGCGGGTGCGCACTCCCGGCCATCAAGAGCTGCGATTTCGCCCGTTGCTGGGTCGTGCCACATGGCAAAGGCGCCGCCACCGATTCCACTCGACTGACCCTCGACGACCGTGAGCGCGATCATGGTGGCAATCGCGGCATCCGCCGCACTTCCACCCTTGGCGAGCATAAGGGCACCCGCCTCAGCAGCGCGCGGGTCAGCAGCGGAGACCATGGCGGAACCCTTGGCCGTTGCAACGGGGCGGACCGTCTGGCCCCATTGCGGCTCATAGGTGAGGATGCTGGCCGCCGTTTCGACGGGAGCCGGCGCGCTCGATACGGTGGCGCAGCCGCCAAGCGCTGCAAGAAGGAAAAGAAACACGAAGCACTGGGGCATTAGCCAGGCGGCATAGAGGCGGTGCGGCCCCTGCTCAACCATCGCGAAGATCCGCCCCCACAGCCTCGCGCACGCTTGACAGCCCATCGCGGGCAAGAAGCTCGGCAAGGCCGGCGTTGAGCCGAGCCGGGAGACCAATGCCTTCGTAGGTGAGCGCCGTATAGAGCTGGATGGCACTCGCCCCAGCCCGGAGCTTGCGATAGGCCTGCTCGGCAGTTGCGACGCCACCGACACCGACGAGCGGCACCCGTCCGCCAAGCCGCTGGGCAAATTCGCGCAGAATGGCAGTCGAAGGTGCGAAGAGCGGCGCGCCGGATAGGCCGCCGGCCTGGTTGCGGTTGCGCGCGCGTAGCGTCTCGGGCCGGGCAAGCGTGGTATTGGCGACCACGAGCGCTGCAACCGGTGCTGCCAGCACGGCCTCGGCGATTGCGTCCATCTGCGCACTGTCAAGGTCGGGAGCGACTTTCAGGAATAGCGGTGGACCTTGCGCGCCACGAGCCTCAGTGGCGGCGGCAAGGAGCTCGGCAAGCGCTGCGCCCTGGAGGCCGCGCAGCCCTGGCGTGTTGGGCGACGAGATGTTGAGCGTGATGAAGGCCGCGACGTGCCGGACGGCAGCAACAGCCCGGGCGTAGTCGGCAATGCGGTCGGGGCTGTCTCGGTTGGCGCCGACATTCACTCCAAGCCGGGGGTCTGTGGCAAGGCGGGGCAGGGCCGCTGCGATGCCGCCATTGTTGAAGCCAAGCCGATTAATGATGGCGCCATCCTCGGCCAGGCGGAAGACGCGCGGACGCGGATTGCCGGCCTGTGGGCGCGGTGTGAGCGTGCCGACTTCAACAAAGCCAAAGCCGGCGCGGAGCATCTGCCGCCACACCCGCGCATCCTTGTCGAAACCGGCGGCAAGCCCGATGGGCGAAGGAAGTTGGAGACCAGCGAAGCAGGTTGCGAGGATTGCAGGCGGGTTTGGCGCCCGAGGCGCGCCGAACCGTTCGAGGCCGGCGATGGCAAGCGCGTGCGCGCGCTCCGGTTCAAGAAAGCGCAGGAAGCCGGAGGCGAAGGTTCGCATAGGCAACACGCGATGGCCGGTTTGTCGAATTTCTACAATCGGCCGAAAGCACAATCGACTATGTCCCGATTGCGACCCAGGGGCAGCCAGGCCGCAGCAGGGCAGGGAACCGGGATCTTCCCTTCCTTGCTCCGTTGCCGACGGATGCCCTCACTTTCCGGCCCCGTTGCGGCCTTGCAGCCGCCGGGGCCTTTTTCTGGTCGCAACTGCTGCTGATTGCGTGCATTGACCTTTCTTGCTTGAGGCCGCATGACCTGGGGTCTGAGGTCGTATGCAGCGCAGATCTTACGGCAAACGCTGACTGATGGCGCGATTCTGCAGGATGAGAGCCGGCACCAAGCCACTTCGGCCAGGAGGTGCCGAGTGACAGACCCAAGCCTCTCGCTCCATTACTATCCTCCTTCGCCGGCGCTGAGGGGCCTTATCTCAAGCTACTATGTGTTCAACTTGGGTGCGCGCCAGGTCCGCGACATTCTGCGCGCGGAAGTGGCGCAAGTCCGCTTTGTCCTTCGCGGTCATGGCTATATCGCCTATGGCGACAACCCGTTTGAGCCGATGCCGGTTACCAGCCTTGCCGGTCCTTCGGGAAGTGCGATCCGCTTCCATGCCTTCGGCCCGTTCCGGCTGATCGGAGTCGGTCTCCTGCCCGCCGGTTGGGCAGCCCTCATTGGCGAAGAGGCAAGCCGCTATGCGGATCGCTTGGTCGACCTTTCCGGGCTCGCTCCGGCGCTGGTGCGGGAGGCGCTCCTTCAGATGCAAGAGGCGCGCGATCATGCCGGCTTGTGTGCTGCCGCTGACCGGCTCTTTCTTGCGCTCGCCGAGCGCGCACGGACGCCGCCCTTGTGGCTGACTCGCCCAACCGACGCTTGGCTCGTCGGCTCGCCTTCGCCTGATGTGAACGCGCTTGTCGCTGCGCTTGGCATGTCGAACCGGCAAGTGGAGCGAATGGTCGCTCGTGTCTATGGCGCCAGCCCAAAATATATGGCGCGCAAGTATCGCACCCTGCAAGCCGCGGTCCGGCTCGGACTCCGGCCCGACCTCGGTTGGCAGGGTGCGGCCGGGACCGCCTTTTACGACCAGTCGCACTTCATCCGCGACTTCCGCCACTTCGTCGGAATGACACCGGGCCAGTTCATCGCTGGCGGAACCCCTTGGTTGACTCGGCTCACCATTGCCAAGCGCAGCTGCGGTGCAGCGCTGCCCCAGCTCATCCGCGCCAGCTAGCCTGAGGCTCCGGCTTTTTTTGCCTGTTCCCAGGCGCGCTCGGCCAGGGGCTCGACCGTGCTTGCCATGGCTTTGGCATGCGGGTTGGCGGCCGTGCCGCGTGCCACCCGGCCGCGGATGCCATGGACGATCGCTGCCAGGCGAAACATATTGTAGGCGATGCAGAAGTCCATGATGGCTTCGACTTCGGCGGGATTGCGCCCGGTGCCAGCGCAGTAGCGTGCGATATATTCCGCCTCGGTTGGGATATTGAGGGCTTCGAGGTCGGCCTCGGCAAGACCCACCGTCCCGGTTGGCGGCATGCGATACATCATGAGATGATAGGAAAAATCGGCGAGCGGGTGGCCGAGCGTTGACAGTTCCCAGTCGAGGACGGCCAGCACCCGCGGCTCGTCAGGCGCGAAGATCATGTTGTCGCAGCGATAGTCGCCATGGACGATAGCGGTCTCGTCGCCCTCTGGAATATTCTGCGGCAGCCATTCGACGAGGCGGTCCATCGCTTGGACGCGGCCGGCATCGGGAATGTCATCTACATAGCTTTTCGACCAGCGGCCGATCTGGCGGGCGAAATAATTGCCGGGCTTGCCGAAGTCGCCAAGGCCGACGGTTTGCGGGTCGATGCTGTGCAGCCGGGCGAGCGTGTCGCACATGGCCTCGAAGTGGGCCCGGCGGCTTTCGCGCGGGACGTCAGGAAATGTGCCATCCCAGACAATCCGGCCCTCAACGCAATCCATCACATAGAACCAAGTGCCGATGACGGTCTCGTCGGTGCACAGGCCCCAAGGTCGGGCGACGGGAAAGCCGGTCGGGTGGAGCGCGGAAATGACCCGATACTCGCGGTCGACAGCGTGGGCGGACTTGAGCAGCTGCCCCGGCGGCTTGCGGCGCAGCACATAGGCCCGGCCGGGTGTCAACAGCTTGTAGGTGGGATTCGACTGGCCACCCCGGAACTGGCGGACTTCAAGCGGGCCCTTGAACCCCTCGACATGGGCTTCCATCCACTCGGCAAGAGCTGCTTCGTCGAACCGGTGCGCCTCTCGCACGGCATCGGTGCCTTCGAACTGCTGCTGGCGACTTGCCATGTCGGTCATGCGTTCCTCCCCGACCTCTTGCGGTCCCCTATGCTTTGCGGTTGAGCTCCCGCCAGCCGATATCGCGGCGAAACAGGGCATCTGCAAATCGGATGCGTTCGATTGCGGTATAGGTTGAATCTGCCGCCGCGCGCAGGGTTGCGGCCTGGGTGCCGACGGTCATCACGCGCCCGCCGGCTGCGACCAGCCCCCCGCCTTCACGCCGGGTCCCGGCGTGGAATACGGTTGCGCCACAAGTCTCGAGCCCTTCGATGGTGCCGCCGGTTGCCGGCGGGCCCGGATAACCGCGTGCTGCCACGACGACGGCGATGGCCGCGCCAGGCTTCCACCTCACCTTCTGCCCAGCGAGACGGCCTGTCGCGGTGGCGTGGAGAAGCGCGAGGAGGTCGCTTTCAAGGAGCAGCATCAGCACCTGGCATTCCGGATCCCCGAAGCGGACATTGTATTCGATGAGTTTTGGTCCGGCGGCCGTCAGCATGAGGCCGGCGAACAGCACGCCGGAGAAGGGCGTGCCGCGGCGGGCGAGCGTGGCAAGCGTTGGCCGGATGATCCGGTCCATGGTCTCGGCCTCCATGGCGGGCGTGAAGACCCGGGCTGGGGCATAGGCGCCCATGCCGCCGGTATTCGGCCCCGTGTCGCCCTCGCCAACGCGCTTGTGGTCCTGCGCAGCAAGGAGCGGCAGCGCCTCCGTTCCGTCGGCAAGGACGAAGAAGCTGACCTCTTCGCCGGCAAGACATTCCTCGATGACGACTTCTGCGCTCGGCACGCTGAACAGGGCCTCGAGGGCCGCGTCGGCTTCAGCGAGCGTGGCAGCGACTGTGACGCCCTTCCCGGCTGAGAGGCCATCGGCCTTGACGACGATCGGCGCACCCGTGTGGCGGACATGGGCGCGTGCTTGCTCGAGGGCAGTAAAGCGGGCCCAGCTGGCGGTCGGGATGCCGGCCTCGTCGCACAAGGCCTTGGTGAAGCCCTTGGATGCTTCGAGCCGGGCGGCGGCTGCAGAGGGGCCGAAGACGGCAAGGCCTGCGGCCCGGCAGGTATCGGCAACGCCAGCAGCGAGCGGCGCTTCCGGCCCGACGACGACGAGATCGATCCGTCGCTCCCGGGCGAAGCGGGCGACGGCTGCACCGTCGAGGATGTCAAGGCCTGGCTCGACCATGCCGACTGCGGCCATCCCAGGGTTGCCGGGGGCGCTTATCAGCCATGCGAGCTGGGGCGACTGCGCCAGCTTCCAGGCCAGCGCATGCTCGCGCCCGCCTGATCCCAGCAGCAGCACTCTAAGCCGTTCCATGGCTACGGCCTAGGCCAGCCGCTTGCTGGCGAAAAGCCCCTCCCGGGCCCTTCCGGCCTTGGCGCCACGGCCTGGATCAGGCACATCAGCGCCATGGCGACCTTGGCAGCGAATCTTCCCGAGCTCAGCGTCTCCGAGCTTTCGGCCGCGCTCAAGCGCACCGTGGAAGCGGCGTTCGGGCTGGTCCGCGTGCGAGGCGAAATTTCCGGCTTCAAGCGCCATGCCTCGGGCCATCTCTACTTCGCCCTTAAGGATGCGGACGCAGTCATCGATGCCGTCATGTGGCGCGGCGTTGCCGCGAGCCTCGCCTTCCAGCCCGAGGACGGGCTCGATGTCGTGGCGACTGGGCGGCTTACCACCTATCCGGGCCGGTCGAAATACCAGATTATCGTCGAGCGGATGGAGCCAGCCGGTATCGGCGCTCTGCTCGCACAAGTGGAGGAGCGGCGCCGACGCCTTGCCGCCGAAGGGCTGTTCGATGCAAGCCGGAAGCGCCCGCTGCCGTTCCTGCCGCGGCGCATCGGGATCGTGACCTCGCCCACCGGAGCCGTCATCCGCGATATCCTGCATCGCCTTGCTGACCGGTTCCCGAGCGAGGTTCTTCTCTGGCCAGTGCCAGTGCAGGGTGAAGGCGCCGAGGCCCGCATCGCCGCTGCCATCCGCGGTTTTGGCCGGATGCCTGAAGGCGAGAGACCCGATCTCCTCATCGTCGCCCGCGGCGGCGGCTCGATCGAGGACCTGATGGCCTTCAATGCCGAAGAGGTGGTGCGCGCGGCAGCAGCATCGCCCATCCCGCTCATCTCGGCTGTCGGCCACGAGACGGACACGACCCTCATCGACTTTGCTGCCGACCGCCGAGCGCCGACGCCGACTGCCGCAGCCGAGATGGCAGTGCCAGTCCGGGCCGAGCTGGTGCAGCGCGTGACGGATCTCGGCGCCCAGCTGCTTGGCGCTGCCAGCCGGCGACGGAGCTTGCTGGCCGAGCGAGTGGCCGGGCTTGCCGCGCGCCTGCCGCGCCCGGCGAGCTTGGTCGAGCAGCGCCGGCAACGCCTCGACGATGCCGCCGAGCGCCTTCCTCGCGCCGTCCTTGCCCTCGCGTCGCGCCGACGGGACCTGCTCGTTCGGTCGGCGACAGCGCTTCCGCGCGCACTCGGGCTTGGCGTCGCGCGGGCCCGAACCCGTCATGCCGCAATCGCGGCTCGCTTGCGGCCGGAGCTGTTGCTGGCTTTCGTCATGCGCGGCCGGCGGGCGTTGGATGCCGCCGTAAGGCTTGCGCAGTCGCTGTCCCCCGATGCAACGCTTGCGCGCGGCTATGCCCTTGTGCTTTCGGCGGACGGTCGGCTGCTGGCGGATACATCGGCCGTCTGTGCGGCAGGCGATGTCAGGTTGCGCTTGCGTGACGGCGAAGTGGGGGCAAGCGTTGCGGCGCGGGGGGCGCGGTCCGGGCCGCGCAAAGACAGGCAAGGGCAAGGCCGGCTGCTGTGAGGAAGGGACGATGCTGAAGCTTTCCGCCGGGCGCCGGGCACGGCTGCGCTACCTTCCCGGCTCCTACCAGGTGCTCGAGCAGGGGGACCATGTGCTGTGCGCCGTGACAGCCGACGTCATTCCGCTGGCCGCGCTGCGCTACTGGAGCCATGAATTGCAGGAAGCCTTCCGCGACGCCGAGACCGCGAACTGCCGCTATCGCGAGGCGCGCGCTGCCGGCCTGCTGTAAACGCTCCTGGCATGCGCTCGACTGCAAAGGCGCGCACCATGATGCTGGCGGCGATGCTGGCGTCGCTGGCGTCGTCTGCGGCAGCCAAGATGCCGTTCCGGACCGAAGGCCAGTTCACGCCTGGCGGCCTCGTGACTGTCACGCTGCCACCCGGCGCGCGCGACTTCCGCGTGAACGGCCAAGCCGTGCCAGAGGCATCCCCCGGGGTGCACCTCATCGGGTTCGGCCGGGACGAGACTGGCACCGTGCGACTGTCGGCGCGGGCCAGCGACGGCAGCCTCCTTGCCACCGAAGTCCCGCTCGCGCCGCGTCGGTTCAACATCCAGCGGCTGCCGGCCCTGGGTGTCACCGACACGCCGCCACCAGAATGGGTCAAGCGCCGCGAGGTCGAAATCGCAAAAACGCTGGCCGCAAAGCGCGAGGCGGCAGTGCGGACGGGCGATTCCGTTGGCTGGCGGGAGCCTTTCCGCCTGCCTGTTTCCGGCCGCATCACCGGTGTCTATGGCTCGCAACGAATCTTCGGCACGCTCCCGCGCAACCCGCACTGGGGGCTCGATATCGCTGCACCCACAGGAACGCTGGTCCGGGCGCCAGCTGCCGGCATTGTGCGGCTGGCCGACGGGCCGTTCCTCATCGAGGGCAATCTGGTGCTTCTCGACCATGGTGCAGGGCTTGTCTCGGTCTATATCCACCTCGACGATATCCGGGTGAAGGCCGGCGATTCGCTCCGGGCTGGTGATGTCATCGGCACCGTTGGCACGACTGGGCGGTCGACTGGGCCACACTTGCACTGGGGCCTGTCGTTGCTGCGGGCCAGCGCAGGAGAGGCGCCGCCGACCGAAGTGCGGCTTGACCCGGCACTCCATCTCGCCCGCGGCCGGTAGGCAACTGTTGCGGGTGCGCCACAGCGCTGGCGCGTCCGTGCACGGCCATGCGTCTGCCGCTTTACAGCTTTGCGGCAGTTCGGAGATAGGGACGCTGTTGGAGGTGTGGCGAGCAAGCCTCGTCGCGCCGCTTGCCCCGGCAGTTCGCGCTGCCGGCTCGGAAGGGGAAATATCTCATGACGCATCTTTCGCGCGCTGCGCTTCGGGGCGGGGCTGCCTCGCTTGCGCTCTCGATCGGCTTCCTCGCGGCGCCCGCGTTCGCCCAATCGACAGCGGCCACGGCGGATGCGCCCGACACGATCATCGTGACCGGCACCCGGATCGCCCGGCCGAACATCGAGCAGTCCAGCCCGGTTTCGGTCATCGACGAGACGGAGATCAGCTTTCGCCAGCCGCTTGCTGCCGAAGAGTTTCTGCGTGAACTGCCTGGCGTTGCGCCCAACATCGGCCCGGGCGTCAACAACGGCACCAATGGCTCGGCCCAGATTGACCTTCGTGGCCTTGGTTCGAACCGTAACCTCGTGCTGCTGGACGGGCGTCGGGTCGTCCCCGCCACCACAGCTGGCGTCGTCGACTTGAACAATATTCCCGTGGCCCTCCTCGAGCGCGTGGACGTGCTGACGGGTGGCGCCTCCACGCAATATGGTGCTGACGCTATCGCCGGTGTTGTCAACTTTGTCACGCGGCGCAATTTCACCGGGGTTGACAGCTCAACCAATGTCGGCCTTGCCGAAGAAGGCGATGGTCGGATCTTCCGGACGGACCTGACTGTCGGTGCGAGCTTCGACGATGGTCGCGGCAATGCCGTCCTCTCGATCGGCTACTCGGATTCGAACCCGGTCCTCCAGGGCGACCGGCCGTGGGGCGCGGTCTCGCTTTCGTCCACGACCGGCCTGCCGCAGGGCTCGGCAACAGCGACACCTGCCACCATCCTCTTCCCCTTCACGGCGGCAGTGAACCCAGAAGAGGGCCGGCTCGATCGTGGCCGCACAGTCAACTATAACTTCAACCCGTTGAACGTCTACCAGACGCCCCTGGAGCGCTACTCGATCTTCGCCAAGGCGAGCTATGAAGTCTCGGATCAGGTCGAAGTCTATGGGCAAGCGCAATATGTGAAGTCGGTGGTCGATCAGCAGATTGCCCCTTCAGGGACCTTCTTCTCGACCGTCAACCTGCCGATTTCCAACCCGTTCTTGACTCCGACGATGCGCGAGCAGCTGTGCGCTGGCTATGGCATTTCGCCCGAAGCCTGTGCCACGGCAGCAACCGTTACCAACCCGAATGCGCCTGGCTATATTGAGCGGCCAATCCAGATCGGCCGACGCTTCACGGAAGCCGGGCCGCGGCGGACGAATTTTGCCACCGACATGTTCCAAGTGACGGCTGGCGCCCGCGGTCCGCTGACTGACTCGATCGACTGGGATATCTATTTCTCCTATGGGGAGTCCGAGCGGACCAACACTTCGACTGGCCAGGGTTTGCGGTCGCGCCTGCAGCAGGCTCTGCGTGCCACCAGCCGGACAACCTGTGTTGATCCCAGCAATGGCTGTGTTCCCATCAACCTGTTCGGCGCTGATGGCACCATCACGCCGGCCATGTTCGACTTCCTGAACGTTGCGACCTTCAGCTTCAACAAGCAGCAGTTTACGACCATCCAGGGAACGCTTTCGGGTGATTTCGGTTATACCTCGCCCTTGGCTGAGAACCCCGTCGCCTTCGCCTTCGGCGGCGAGTATCGCAAATACAAGGGTGCAACGGGTGGTGACGGCCTTTCGCGCCAGTCGGGTGAAGTGCTCGGCGCCGGTGCGCCCGCCCTTCCCATTGTCGGCGAGTATGACACGCGCGAGTTCTTTGGCGAACTTAACGCGCCGCTCATCTCTGGCCGGCCCCTCTTCCAGGAGCTCACCATTGAGGGGGGGGTGCGCTATGCCGACTATTCGACGAGCGGTGGCAACCTGACCTATAACGCCGGGGGCGGTTGGGCTCCGTTTGAAGGGGTCCGATTCCGCGGGAACTATGCCCGCGCGGTTCGCGCGCCGAACCTTGGCGAACTGTTCCAGCCGCAAGTGACCTTCCTCACCAATCGGACGGTCGACCCTTGTCAGCTTGCGCTCCCGCTTGCGAATCCGACGGTGCGTGCGATCTGCGAGGAGCAGCTGCGCCTTGTGGGTGCGCCGCTCTCCCTCATCGGCAGCATTCCAGCGCCGATTGCGGGTCAGATCAACGCGACTTCCGGCGGTAACCCGGACCTCGACCCCGAGAAGGGGACGACTTGGTCCGCCGGCGTGGTGGTCTCGCCGCGGTTCCTCCCGAACTTCACGGCAACCGTCGATTATTACAATATCCGAGTGGCGGATGCGATCAGCTCCCCAAGCCAGGCTGACATCATCGACGGCTGCTTCGGGCAGACCGACCCGCGCGATCCGCGCTGCCTTTCCATCCGGCGGAACCCGCTGACCGGCGGTCTCTCGGGTCCGAATGATACGACCTTCGGTCCATTCCTGGGCTCGTCAAACCTCGGCAAGATCGCAACCGATGGCATTGACTGGTCGCTCAGCTGGCGGACCGAGCTTGGTCCGACCACCTTTGGCATTTCGATGATCGGCAACTACACGTTCTCGAACAAGTTCCAGGCCACCCCGACTTCGCCCAACCGCGAGTGCGCTGGCTACTACTCGATTTCGTGCGGACCGATCCTGCCGACCCTGTCGTTCCAGCTTCGGCCCACCCTGAGCCTCAAGACGGGCACCGACATTTCGCTCCGTTGGCGATATATCGATGGCGTCGAGCTGGAGCCGCTGGTGAACAAGGCGACGATCTTCGACGCCTATGAGTCAATCGATGCCTACAACTACTTCGATCTCGCGATCGCCCAGCAGATTGGCGAGAATGTCCGGATCACCTTCTCGGTCGAAAATCTGGCTGACAAGGATCCACCCGTCGTCGGCAACACGGTGGGGACGACCGCTTTCAACAGCGGGAACACCTACCCGACCACCTATGACGCGATCGGGCGGAAGTACCGGCTTGGAGTGAACCTCCGCTTCTAGATGGCCGGGTTCAGGGGCGGTGAGGGCGGATCCGGTACCCCGGGTCCGCCCTTTCTGCGTGAGGAGGGCGTGCAAGGAGCATGCGCACGGCCTTGTTTGCGCTCCTCCTCTTTTCTCCCGTGCTGGCGCAGCTAACGGCCGGGGCCCTGGGCAAGCTCGGCCGCAGCCACCCGGACGATATGTGCTGCGATACTCACCGGAGCATTGGAAACGGCGCTCGACGGGAACGGATGGGCAAGATCAATGCCGAATGGAAGCGCCTTGTGAGCAACAACAATATCGTCGCGCGCGAAGTCCAGGAATAGAACCTCCCTCTCTCCAGCCCGAGCAACGGACGATGCTTCCTCTGGCAGAGCCGGCCCTTGGGGTAGGGCCGCTGCCCGGACCCGTCGAGGCCGTGGGCGTGTGCGCCCCGAGGTCAGGCCGCCTGGTCAATCCGCGTTGCCGCGATCTCCGGTACCAGCAGAAGCGCGCCGTCGGCGTCCTCAACCCGGATGGTCGAGCCGTCGGCGACCTCGCCTGACAGCAAGAGGTCGGCGAGCGGGTCGACGAGATGGCGCTGGATCGCCCGCTTAAGCGGCCGCGCCCCATAGACCGGATCATAGCCGACGCGGGCCAGCCAGGCACGCGCGCCCTCGGTTACGTCGAGCCGGATCTTGCGATCCCTGAGCAGCCCCTCGACGCGCCGGATCTGGATATCGACGATGGCGCCCATGTGGCTCGGCGCAAGACGGTGGAACAGGATGATCTCATCCAGCCGGTTCAGGAACTCCGGTCGGAAG
>NZ_JBRCLD010000097.1:0-5012 GCF_053487655.1 Thermaurantiacus sp.
GGCAGGGTTCACGCCCGAAAAGGGGTTGGCTTGCGCCTTCCTGTTCGCCCCGCTAGGTGCGCGCTTCGCGTCTGCGGCCCCCTTCGTGCGGAGAGGTGGCAGAGTGGTCGAATGCGGCGGTCTCGAAAACCGTTATGGGTGCAAGCCCATCGAGGGTTCGAATCCCTCCCTCTCCGCCAAGGGGTTGAGCGCGCTTTCGTGCGAGCGGCTGTTGGCGCACGCTAGTGCGCAATGGCGGCAAGGGCGCGGGCGGCGCGGTCGAAAAGGTCGTCGATTTCGGACTCGCTGATGATGAGCGGTGGGCAGATGGCAACCGTGTCACCAGCAACCGCACGCAAGAGCAGGCCTTCCGCACGCGCGGCGGCCTCGAGGCGGGCGGCATCGCTCGGCGCGCGCATTTCAAGGCCAGCGATGAGGCCCATCCCCCGCGCCTCGCGCACCAGCGGGCTTTGGCCCAGCAGGGCAAGGCGGTGCTGGAAATGTGGTGCTACGGCACGGACATGGCCGAGGATGTCGCGCTCGGCATAGATGGCAAGCACCTCGCGTGCGACGGCGCAGGCGACCGGGTGGGCGGAATAGGTGAAACCATGGCCAAAGCTGCCGCGCCGGCCGGATTCCTCGGCAATCGAGCGATAGATATCGTCTGAGACGAGGACGGCGGACAGCGGCTGGTAGGCCGACGTCAGCATCTTGGCGCAAGTCATGATGTCAGGGCGGATGCGGAAGGCCTCACAGCCCCACATGGTTCCAAGCCGCCCGAGGCCAGTGATCACCTCGTCGGCGATGAGAAGGATTCCATGGCGGCGCAGGATGGGCTGGATGCGATCGAAATAGCCTTCTGGAGGGAGGATGACGCCGCCGGCCCCGATGACTGGCTCGGCGATGAAGGCGGCAATGGTTTCGGGGCCGAGCTCTGCGATCGTCTCTTCGAGCTCTGAGGCAAGCCGGTTGGCAAACTCCGTCTCGGTTTCGCCTGGCTGTGCCTCCCCGACGAAATGGGGGGCAGTGAGATGGCGGACGAAGCCCTGCGGCAAGTGAAACCCGCCGTGCATGATGGGAAGGCCTGTCAAGCTTGCCGAGGCAATGGTGGTGCCATGATAGGCGCGCTTGCGGGCGAGGATGGTGGTGCGCTCGGGCGCGCCGCGGGCCACCCAATAATACCAGGCGAGCTTGATGGCAGTGTCGTTCGCCTCGGAACCTGAGGAAGCGAAGAAGGCGCGTGTGAGCCCTGCAGGCGCGATTGCTGCCAGCTCCTCGGCAAGACGGGTGCCAGGCTCGTGGGCGCGGGATGCAAAACTCTGGCAATAGGGGAGCGTTGCAAGCTGGTGTCGGGCGGCCTCAACAAGGCGCGGCTCGGAATAGCCAAGGCCAGTGCACCAGAGACCCGCCATGCCATCAAGGAAGCGGCGGCCATCCTCGTCTGCGACGAAGATTCCCTCGCCGCGCGCAATGAGGAAGGGGCCAGCCGACTCGTGGGCGGCGAGATTCGTCTGGGGGTGGAAGGCATGTGCAAGGTCAGCCGCGCGGGGTGTGGTGGGCATCTTGGCTGTCCGTTTCATCGCAGGAGCCGGGATCTCCCTAATGGCGGCGCGCGCAAGAGCAAGCCGCCCTCCACGAGGAGGCTTTGCGGGACGCGAAGGCGGCCGTGTGTAACCCTCAGCGGGTGGCCCTTGCCGCCACAGCTGGGGAGCTATGCCGCGGCCGGCGCCTCCCTAGGCTGGACATAGAGATCATTGAAGAACTCGGTCATGACGATTCCGGCCACTTCCGGTGGCATGGCATCGAGCATCAGGTTGATGGGCGCCGTGCCTTCGGGCAGGCCGTCGCTGGTGCCCGCCAGTGCCATCAGCTGCCGGTAGGTCTCAGGCGTAAAGGTCTCAGGCGAAAGCGAAGCCAGCATGGCGCGCATCTCTTCTGGCAAGCGCAAGTTGGCGCTGCGCGCTGCCTCGATCGCGGCTTCGAGATCGGGGAGGAACTGGGGCACGAGGTCGAGTGTGGACTGGTCGATTGAGAGGTGGATATTGGCCTTTGAGCCCATGTAGCCGAGCTGGGGCTGCACGAACCAGCCGCGCTTGCGCATGATGTCGACGATCGGGAAGATGGGGAAATCATCGGCGGTGAAGGCGATGAGCGAGCTTTCGGGCTCGGCAAGCAGGCGGACATGGGGATTGCGGCGGATGGCATCGGCGATGGCGCGGGTGGCGGCCAGCGTCCGCTCGGCAAAGCGCAGATAGCCCTCGTCTCCCAGATAGTGGAGGAGGGCCCAAGTGGCTGCGAGTGGACCGCCCGACTTGGTGGACTGGATGGTGGGGTTGATGACGGAATAGCCAGTCCAAGTGGCGGCAGTGAAGATCTGGTGCCGCCGCAACGCTTTCGAGCGGTAGAGCACGACGCTCGCACCCTTGGGGGCGTAGGCATATTTGTGGAAATCCATCGAAATCGAGGTGACGCCAGGCACGGCGAAGTCGAAATCGGTGACAGGCGCCCCCAGCCGGCGGAAATAGGGCAGGAGGAAGCCGCCGATGCAGCCATCGACATGCAGGAGGAGGTTGCGGCGTTGGGCGATGGCCGCGATCTCGGGGATGGGATCGATGACGCCATGGGCATATTGGCAGGCGGAGGCGACGAGGAGGATGGTCTCGGGCCGGATGGCCGCTTCCATGTCGTAGGGGTTCACCTTGAAGGTCTGAGGGTTGATGGGGACGAGCGTCATCCCGATGTCGAAATAGTGCGCGGCCTTCTGGAAGCAGGCGTGCGCTGTGACGGGAAGCACCATGTGCGGCTCGGCAATGCCCCGCTCCTTGCGGGCATAGTCGCGCGCAGCCTTGACCGCGAGGAGGCAGGATTCGGTGCCGCCGCTCGTGAAATTGCCGACACAGTCCTTGTCACCCCGAAGATGCGCGATTGCCATCGCAACAATCTCGGTCTCGAACTTGAGAAGCGAGGGATAGACGGTGGGATCGAGGGCGTTTTCAGTGAGATAGCGCATGTAGGCGTGCTTGGCGACGTCTTCCACATCGCGGCCGCCTTCGTAGACATAGGCGAAGGTCTTGCCCTCGCGCCAGGGAAGGTCGCTTGCACCTGCTCTCTCGAGCAGCGCCATCACTTCGTCCCTGCTGCGCCCCCTCTCTGGTATCCGCACGTCCCTGCCTCCTTCTTGGTTGCGCCCAAGCCTAATGTGGGGACGGGGGGAGGGGCAATTGCCGTCTGCTCGCGCAAGGCAGGAGGCCGCCTTGAGCGTTCACTTCCAGGCGTCTGGCGGGGATGCCGCGCCTGCCGGGGAAACCTCGCTCCTGGTCAGCGCCCTGGCGCAGTGGCAAGCGCCTGTGCCAGCGACCGCGGCTTTGCCAGCCATTCCCGCCCTTCAAGCATGGCGTTCCAGCAGAGCCAGGGCCGGGCTTCGGACTTCAGAGACGAGGCAAGGCGCGACGGCCGCGTGCCACCGATGAGCCACTTCGGGAAGCTTGGCAGCAGCTTTCCGCTTGGGCCGAATTCGGCAAGGCAGGATGCGGCCGCGCGCGACTGCCAGCGGGCAGGACCGGTTGGCCTTGTTCAGAGCCTGCAGCGCGGGTTGCAAGGACCGTGGCAGCGGTTGCCCGGCGCAACATCTCATCCTGCTGCTTGCCGGGCTCTTATGGCCAGGGTTCCCCCTGGGGCTGGAGGCGGCTGCGAAGGGGTGCAAGATCAATGCCGACCCGCTGGCCGGCAGCGATAATCGCGTCCGGCGGGTCCTTGCCAGCACGCCCCAGGGCCCAGAGCGTTGCCGAGCGCGCCCCGGAGCGGCAGAAGGCAACGACCGGGCCCTTGGAACCTTCGAGTGCAGCTGCCATGGCGGCGACGGCCTCGGCGGGGAAATGGCCGCCGGAGACGGGAATATGGTGGAAGGAAAGACCATGCGCTTCGGCAGCGGCGCGAAGTGCTGCTGCCGTTGGCTGGCCTGGCTCTTCGCCATCCGGGCGGTTCATGATGAGGGTCTTGACCCCGGCTGCGGCAAGGCGCTCGACACGGGTGAGTGCGATCTGCGACGTGACCATGAGACCGGGAGCCAGTTCCTTCATCTCTTCCCTCGTGCCTGTTGGGGATAGAGCGGCAAGCGCTTCGGGTCTTGCCGCGCTTTCGGCAGCAAGCGTGCAGCCGAGCAAGGGCAGGAGGGCGGCGAGCCAAAGGCGCGGCATCTCAGCGCTGCCCACGCGAAGGGCGGGAGAAGGCGGTGTTCGCCCGGTTGGTGATCATGTGGTGCAGGGCCATGCCGGTTGCCATTGCGAGCAGGAAATGCGCTGCCTGCGCAGGCGCAAGCGCAAGGCCAGCGATGGCAGGGCCAGGACAAAGGCCGGCGATTCCCCACCCCGCCCCGAAGAGGAGGGCGCCGCCAATGAGCGGGGAGTCGATCTCGCGGCGGGTGGGAAGCGCGAACGCATCAGAAGCCAGGGGCTTGGGGAGGCGGCGCTGGAGCCACCAGGCCCCCGCCATGGGCAGGAGCGCGCCGGCCATGACGAACGCAAGCGTTGGATCCCAAGTGCCGAAGAGGTCGAGGAAGCCGCGCACGCGCGCGGGATCGACCATGCCGGAGACGGCAAGGCCAGCCCCGAACAGAAGGCCAGCGGCAAGGGCGACCAGTATTTGCATCACCACCCGAAGCCCAGCAAGTTCGCAATGGCAACGGTTGCAAAGCCGGCAGCCATGAAGACGGCAGTTGCAACGAGCGAGCGTGGCGACAGACGGGAGAGACCGCACACCCCATGGCCGGAGGTGCAGCCGCTCCCGAGCCGGGTGCCGAAGCCAACCAGAAGGCCGCCAGCGGCAAGCGCCGCGGGTGATGGCGGGAACTGCACCTGGAGGGGCCCGGCAAGCAGGCTGACGGCAAGCACGCCAAGAGGCAGCCCCAGGAGGAAGGCGGCCGCGACGGGAAGTGGCGCATCGCCGCCGAGCCCGAGCACCCGGGCCGCAAGCCCGCTGACGCCAGCAACACGACCGAGGGCAAGCAGCATCACGGCGGCTGCAAGACCGATCAT
>NZ_JBRCLD010000098.1:0-64536 GCF_053487655.1 Thermaurantiacus sp.
CGACATGGCCGCTCATGAACGGGTCCTTCTTCCCCGAAGGCGTCACGTGGATTGGCTGGCGCACCTTTGTCGATGATCCCTTCCTCACCCATTTTCTCCATCGCTGGTGGGCGTTCGTGGCAGTCGCGGCGCTGGTGGTGCTTGCCCGCCGCGCCCGGGCCGCTGGCGACCGCGCCGCTTCGGTTGCGCTCCACTCGGCGTTCGGGGTGCAGGTGCTGCTGGGAATCGCGACCGTGATGCTGGCCATGCCGTTGTGGGCGGCAGCTGCCCACCAGGGCGTGGGCGCGCTTGTGGTGGCGACCTCTGCCTGGGCAGCTCATGCCTGCGGTCGCCAGCCAACGGCATGAGCGGGCTCGTCTCGGTCTTTGCTGTTTTTGGAAACGCCACGGAGGCCGAGCGCATCGCCCGCGAGGTGGTGGGCGAAGGCCTTGCTGCCTGCGCCAACATTCTTGGGACCTGTCACTCGGTCTATCGCTGGCAGGGGCAGATTGAGGAGGCCAAAGAGGTCCCCGCAATTTTCAAGGTGACCGCCGAGCGCGCGGAAGCGCTGATCGAAGCCATTGCTGGCCGGCACAGTTACGAGGTGCCGGCCATTACCGTGTGGCAAGTTGACCGGGCGCTGGAAGCCTATGCGGCCTGGGTTCGCCAGGAGAGCGGCTCCGCCTGAGGTAACATATTACCCCAGCAGATTGAGGTCCGTTTTTCTTGACCTTGCCAGAAGCAAGAGCTAACGCGGCCAGCTCACACGGACGAGAGAACGACATGCTCACGCGAAGCACGGCTTCCGCGAAACCTGCGGAAGTCACCAAAAAGTGGATCTTGATCGACGCGGACGGCCTGGTCGTCGGGCGGCTGGCTTCCATCATCGCCAACCGGTTGCGCGGAAAGCACAAGCCGCAGTTCAGCCCGCATGTGGACTGCGGCGACAATGTCATCGTGATCAACGCCGAGAAGGTCCGCTTTACCGGCCGCAAGTCAGTGCAGAAAGTCTATTTTCGCCACACGGGCTATCCGGGGGGGATCAAGGCCGTTCGGGCTGACAAGCTGCTCGAGGGCCGCTTTCCCGAGCGAGTCATCGAAAAGGCCGTTGAACGCATGATCCCGCGCGGGCCACTGGGTCGGGCACAGATGCGTAACCTCAGGGTCTTCAAGGGGCCGGAGCATCCGCATGCCGCCCAGAACCCGGAGCTGCTCGATGTTGCGGCCATGAACCGCAAGAACAAGGTGAGCATCTGACATGAGCGAGGAAACCCTTACGTCCCTGTCCGGGCTTCCATCCGACTCCTCGGGGCCGGCTGCTGAGACCAGTCCGCTGCGCCCGCAGATTCTCGACAAATTCGGCCGCGCCTATGCAACGGGGCGCCGGAAAGATGCGGTGGCGCGCGTCTGGCTGAAGCCCGGCTCTGGCCGGATCGAAGTGAACGGGCGCGACCAGGCGGTCTATTTTGCCAGGCCCACGCTGCGGCTCATCATCAACCAGCCGTTCGACGTGGCTGGACGTCGGGACCAGTATGACGTGGTGGCAACCGTCTCTGGTGGCGGGCTGTCGGGCCAGGCCGGGGCCGTCAAGCATGGGATCGCCCAGGCGCTCACTCGTTACGAGCCTGCGCTTCGGTCCGTGGTGAAACAGGCTGGCTTCCTGACGCGCGACAGTCGCACGGTCGAGCGGAAGAAATACGGCAAGGCCAAGGCGCGCCGCAGCTTCCAGTTCTCGAAGCGCTAGGCGCGCGCCGAGCGGCTGGAGGGGGAGCGACCGGGCTCTTGGCCGCTGTCGCGCGGGGGCCTATGTGGGCGCGCGATGGTCCTCCGCCTGCTGATCCTTCTTGGGCTGCTCGCGCCGCTCGGCCATGGTCCCGCCGTGGCAACCAGCGTCTCCCAGCAGCCCAACACCCGAGTGGAGCTACTCGCCGAATCGCGCACCCCGCGCGCAGGGGAAACGCTGACAATCGCCGTTGCCATGACAGCGCGGCCGGGCTGGCACACTTACTGGGTGAACCCGGGCGAGGCTGGAATCGAGACCCGCGCCCAATGGCAGGTGCCAGCGGGCGCAAGCGTGTCCGCCTTCCGCTACCCGGTTCCGAAAACCTATCTCGTCGGCGGGATCATGAACCATGTGTTCGAGGGCGAGGCCGTGCTCCTTGCCGATGTCGCTGTCCCCGCTGATGCGCGTGGCGCCTTCCCGATAGGCGTGAAGCTCGACTGGCTGGTGTGTGACGACAGCGTCTGCGTGCCCGAATCTGCCGAACTCTTGCTGCCACTTACCATCGGCGATGGCGCGCCCGATCCGGGGGTCGCCGCCCGGTTTGCAGCAGCCGAGGCTGCCCTGCCGCAGCCACTCGAGGAGCCCGGCACCTTCCAGCTGGCGGACGGCCGGTTCCGCATGAAGGCCCCGATCGCAGCCGAAGGCGTGCGTTCTGCGCACTTTTTTGCGCTGCGCCATGATCTTCTGGCTCAGTCGGCGCCGCAGCGGCTCGGCGTGCACGACGGCGCGCTCGTCATCGAAACGGACGCGCCCGCCAATCCCGGCGCACGGGAGTCGCTCGCCCGGGGGGTCCTCAGGGTCGAGAGGGCCGACGGCTCCGTGCTCGGCTTCGACCTGAACCTCATCGAGGGTGCGGTCCCTCCGGGGCGGCCGCTCGATCCGGGGCCTGTGCGCACCACGACCTTCTGGTCGGCGCTCGGCCTTGCTTTGCTGGGCGGCCTGCTTTTGAACCTTATGCCCTGCGTCTTCCCGATCTTGAGCCTCAAGGCGATGAGCCTCGCGAAAGCCGGAACTTCGCCGAAGGCAGCGCGCACCGAGGGGCTGGCCTACACCGCCGGCGTCGTCCTCTCCTGCATGGCACTTGGCGCAGTCGCCATCGCGCTCGCCCGCGCCGGCGAAGGCGCTGGCTGGGCCTTCCAGCTGCAGGACCCGCGCGTCATCCTGCTGCTCCTCCTGCTGGTGCTCGCGATCGGCCTCAACTTCGCCGGCCTGTTCGAATTTCGCGTCGGGAGCGCCAATTTCGGCGCCGGCCTCGCGGCCAGGCCAGGGGCGCAGGGCGCGTTTGGCACCGGCATGCTCGCCGCCTTCGTCGCAACGCCCTGCACTGGACCGTTCATGGCCGGCGCGCTTGGGGCTGCCATCCTGCTGCCGACAGCGGCGGGCCTTGCTGTCTTCGCCGGGCTCGGGCTGGGCCTTGCCCTCCCCTTCCTGCTTATCGGCTTGGTGCCAGCGCTGCGCCGGGCGCTACCCCGGCCGGGGCCATGGATGCAGACCTTCCGCCGCTTCCTCGCCATACCGATGCTGCTGACGGCCGTGGCCCTTGCCTGGGTGCTGGGTCGGCAGGCCGGAGTGAATGCCCTTGCCTTTGGCCTGCTCGCAGCGCTGTTGGTTGCCCTCGGCCTGTGGTGGGTCGGGCTGCGCCAGTCCCGGCTGGCGCCGGCAGCACTGCCGGTTGCGCTGTCGATCCTCGCGGCGGTTGCCGGACCTCTCCTCCTGCCGCGCCTTGCTGCCGCTGGCGGGGCTGCCGCCACAGCGGCCGTGCCAGCGGGTCTTGCTGGTGTGGCCTTCTCACCACAGGCGCTCGCTGAGCGAATCGAGCAGAGAGCGCCGACCTTTCTCTATTTCACCGCGGACTGGTGCATCACCTGCAAGGTCAACGAGAAGGGGGTGCTCTCAAGCCCGCGTGTGGTGGAAAGCTTCCGTAAGGCAGGCGTGACCGTGATGGTCGGAGACTGGACTCGGCCCAATCCGGAGATCGCCCGCTTCCTCGAAGCCCGCGGCCGCGCTGGCATCCCTCTCTACCTTTTCTACAGTTCTGACGGCACCGTTCACGAATTGCCGCAGATCTTGACCGTTGAGATGCTTACTGGCCTTGCAAACTCCAGTTCATCCAAGGCCGTCTAGGGAGAGAAGGATGTCAAAACTGCGCACAATCCTGGCGGCTGCAGCCGCCCTTGCCGCCGCTGGCCCCGTCGCGGCTTCTGCCATCATCGGCCAGCCAGCACCTGCCTTCACGGCCACAGACAGCAACGGCAAGCGCTTGAGCCTTGCGGACTTCCGCGGCCGCACCGTGGTGCTGGAGTGGTTCAACCCCGAGTGCCCGTTTGTGCAGAAATTCTACCAGCCCGGCGCCATGCAGAAGCTCCAGGCGGATGCTGCCAAATCCGGTGTCGTCTGGCTGACCATCAACAGCGGCGCACCCGGCAAGCAAGGACATCTGAGCCCTGAGCAGGCCAATGCCTATATCCGCGCCAATGGGATTGCCTCGGCTGCCTATATTCCCGACCCCTCGGGCACGATCGGCCGCACCTATGGCGCCCGGACGACGCCCCACATGTTTGTGATCGATCCCAAGGGCATGCTGGTCTATGCAGGCGGGATTGACGATATCCAGTCGGCCAACAGCAGCGACATCGCCAAGGCACGGAATTTCGTCACTGCAGCGCTTGCGGACCTGCAGGCCGGGCGGCCAGTCGCAACGGCGACCAGCCGGCCCTATGGCTGCTCTGTGAAATACTAGGGCCACCTGGCACTTCTGGGCGTGTTGCCTGAGACCAAGGGCGTGCATGTGCGTGCCGTGCCCAATCTTGACTGGCTTGTTGCGAAATGGCGCGCCTATGTCGCAAGCCATGATCATGCGATCCTGTGGGACTGGCTGCACAAGGACTCGGTGTTCGAAAGCCCCGTCGTCCACACGCCACAGCGCGGGCGCGAAATCGTGTTCCGCTACCTTACCAGTGCCGACCAGGTGCTCGGCGGGCCAGGCTTCACCTATGTTGGGGAATGGCGCAATGCAGACAGCGTGGTGCTCGAGTTCGCCAATGTGGTGGAAGGCCTCGTCGTCAACGGAGTCGATATGATCCGCTTTGATGCCGAGGGAAAGATCATCCATTTCAAGGTGATGGTCCGGCCGCTGAAGGCGATCAACCTGCTCCACCGGCTGATGGCCGAACAGCTCTCGAAGCTGGCGGCCGGCTGAGGCCAACTCCTGGTCGTAAGACCCTGTGAGGGGAAGGAGCGATTGCCTCTCGCCGGCCGTTCAGCCAAGCTCTGAAGAACGGGTATTGCTGGTGTGCCTTGCGGTTGGGTTCAGCTGCGGGCTGGTGCCACCACCCGGATCGAGAGCTCCTTGAGCTGCCGCTCGGAAACGGGTGCGGGCGCCCCCATCATCAGGTCCTCGGCCTTCTGGTTCATGGGGAAGACCACCACTTCCCGAAGATTGGGTTCGTCAGCCAGCAGCATGACGATCCGATCCACGCCCGGTGCGGACCCGCCATGCGGCGGCGCGCCGTAGCGCAGCGCATTCAGCATCCCGCCAAACGCCCGCTCGACATCGGCGCGGCTGTAGCCGGCAATCTCGAACGCCTTGAACATGATGTCGGGCCGATGGTTGCGGATTGCACCGGAGGAAAGCTCAACGCCATTGCAGACAATGTCATACTGATAGGCAAGGATGGAGAGGGGGTCCTTCGTCTCCAAAGCCTCAAGCCCCCCTTGGGGCATCGAGAAGGGGTTATGGGAGAATTCGATTCTGCCCGTGTCCGGGTTCTGCTCATACATCGGGAAGTCGACAATCCAGCAGAAGCGGAAGGCCCCTTGCTCGACAAGTCCAAGCTCGGTGCCGATACGGGTGCGCGCAAGGCCAGCGAGTTTCACAGCCTGGGCTTCGTCGCCGGCGGCAAAAAAGCAGCCGTCATCCGGGCCGAGACCGATTGCGTCATAGAGGGCAGCCATCGCTGCTTCGCCATGGTTCTTCGCAATCGGCCCGCCGAAGACGCCGCCCCTGCAAGTGACATAGCCAAGGCCAGCAAAGCCTTCGCTGCGTGCCCATTCGTTCATGTCATCGAAGAACTTGCGGCTCTGGCCAGCGGTGTTGGGCGCAGGAATGGCACGCACCACGCCGCCGGTTTCCACCATGCGCGCAAAGAGGGAGAAGCCGGAACCGCGGAAATGATCACTGACGTCCCGGATGATGAGGGGATTGCGCAGATCGGGCTTGTCGCTGCCGTAAGAGAGCAGCGCCTCGGCATAGGGAATGCGGGGAAAAGGTGGCTGCGTCACCTCCCACGGCTTCGCCCGCCGGAACCCGGCGAATTCCTCGAATACACCGGCAAGCACGGGCTCAATGGCTGCAAACACATCCTCTTGCGTCACAAAGCTCATCTCGAAGTCGAGCTGGTAGAATTCGCCTGGAGACCGGTCGGCCCGCGCGTCCTCATCGCGAAAGCAGGGTGCGATCTGGAAATAGCGGTCGAAGCCGGCGACCATGAGCAGCTGCTTGAACATTTGTGGCGCCTGCGGGAGAGCGTAGAACTTGCCTGGATGGAGGCGCGAGGGCACCAGGAAGTCGCGCGCGCCTTCGGGGCTTGACGCGGTCAGGATGGGGGTCTGGAACTCCGTGAAGCCAGCGTCGATCATCCGCCGCCTGAGCGATGCGATAACGGCTGAGCGCAGAAGAATATTCTGGTGCAGCCGCTCGCGCCGCAAGTCCAGGAACCGGTATTTGAGCCGGATGTCCTCTGGATAGTCGGCCTCTGTCGCAACCGGCATCGGCAGTTCCGCCGCCTCGGACTGGACCTCGACTTCGCGCACCCGGACTTCAATTTCGCCCGTAGGCAGCGCCAAATTGACGGTCTCTGGCGTGCGAGCGACGACCTCGCCGGTGACAGTCACCACCGATTCGAGGCGCAGATGCTGAAGTGCAGCAAGCGCATCTGAACCTGCCATGGCAACAAGCTGGGTCAGGCCGAAATGATCTCGAAGGTCGATGAACAGCAGGCCGCCATGGTCGCGGCGGCGATGAAGCCAGCCCGACAGCCGCACGGTTAGACCGACGTGCGACAAGCGAAGTTCGGCGCAATGGTGCGTCCGGTAGGGTGGCAGTCGCGCAGGGGACGAAGGCATGGGCCGGGCTTCAAGGAGGCGCCTGTCGGCTTTGTCAAGCGCTTGCCAGGCAGCTAGGAAGCAGTTTGTGCAGATCCATCCGCTGATCACCTGCCAGCACGAGCTCGTCGCGCTTATGGACCGGATGCGCACGGCCGAGTTTGTTGCGGTTGATACCGAGTTCATCCGCGAGAACAGCTATTGGCCGGAGCTTTGCCTCATCCAGGTGGCGACGGCCGAAGACGCAGCCGTCATCGATCCCCTGGCAGAGGGTCTCGACCTCAAGCCTCTGCTCGACCTGTTGCTTGATCCGGCGATCCTCAAGGTCGTGCATGCCGGAACGCAAGACATCGAGATCTTCTGGAACCTAACTGGCCAGGTGCCACAGCCGCTCTTTGATACCCAGGTGGCGGCAATGGCCCTTGGTCTTGGGGAACAGGCGTCCTACGCTCATCTTGTGGCCCATTTTTCTGGCCACACGCTCGACAAAGGCGCGCGCTTTACCGACTGGGCCCGCCGCCCGCTGACCGAGCGGCAGCTTCACTATGCCATTGGCGATGTGACCTATCTTGCCGAATTCTTCCCGCGCATGCTTGCCGAGCTGCGCACCACTGGTCGCGGGGCCTGGCTGGATGACGAGATGGCCCGCCTTGCCGACCCGACGAATTACCGCATCGACCCTGACGCGGCCTGGCAGCGGCTGAAAATACCGAGCCGCAAGCCGGAGCTTTTGGGCCGCTTGAAAGCGCTGGCGCGCTGGCGTGAACTCGAGGCGATGGACAAGAATGTGCCTCGCGGCCGGATCGTCAAGGACGAAACCCTGCTTGATCTCGCTGCCCACCCGCCGTCATGTCAGGCGGAGCTTGCGCGTGTGCGGGGGCTTTCCCCGGCCTGGCAGACCAACGCAATCGGGCAACGGCTGATGGCGGCGCTCGCTGCTGCCACCCCGTTTACGCCTGCGGACTCGCCACCGCGCGAGACACGCCCCGGCCTGGCCGGCAATGCCGCGCTCGTGGCAGATGTGCTGAAGCTGCTGCTCAAGATGCGGGCCAAGGAAGTCGGAGTGGCACCCCGGCTCCTTGCCCGCAGTGAGGACGTGGAAGCGCTTGCCGCTGGTGTGCGCGAGGGTCTGCCCATTCTCGAGGGATGGCGGCGCGCGTTGTTCGGGGAAGATGCACTCGCCCTCGTTGAAGGGCGACTTTGCTTCCAGGTCGAGAATGGCAAGCTTCGAATGCTTCCCGCGACGCGCCTTACTGCAAGCGCAGAACCGGCTCCAGCCGGAGCGCATCCGCCAGCATCCGGTGGCGCCGCGCCACGGCCTCGCCGTAGAGTGCATCCTCGCGTTGGGGAAGGCTGAGAACAAGGCCTTCGGGAGATATCGCAATTGCGCTCCTGGCAAGGATATCCGCGGTTCCGCCAGCCAAGCGTTGGGCCAGGCGAATGGCAAGACCCCACAGGCGCGCGCGCGCCAGGGCCTCATCGCTCGCAAGCCGGCTGAGGCTGGCAAGGAGCGGGTGCGGCACCGAACCTCCGTTGAGCACGAACAGCGTCATCGCAAGTGTCGCGCGCCCTGCAGCATCAATCCCGACCCAATTGCCATGGAGGGCGACATCGAAGCCGCGCTCGGCGCGCAGATCCGGGTGGGCACGCCAGGCGACATCAGCGAGCAGGCAGGCCGCATGGCGGATCCGGCGCAGCGCCGCTGCCTCCTCGCTGAACAGGCCATCCGTCCAGCAAAGCAGCCGATCGCCAACTTCGGCATCGCTGCCATCGCAAAAACGGCCCGAGCGGTGCGCCTCGGCCCGCGCTGCAGCAAGCAGCGGATCCTCGCGCCTGGCCTCGGGCGGGAGCGCCAGGTAGAGAAGCCCCTCGCGCAGGCCATAGGCCGACGCAATGATGGCGCTTGCGCTCAGTCTTTGCGTGACAGCGGCAAGAAGATGGGCAGCGCCGGGAAGCTGTGGCACGCGGGCAGAGGAGATGGCTGGCACATCCCTGAGCGATTTGAGCGAGATACGCGCAAGCGTGCGCACCAGTCGCGCGGGGCTCTCCGGCTCCATGACATGGTGATGGATCACGGGAAGCGGCCAATCATTGAGGTGCATGTGCAGCTGGGCAAGCGCGCGCCAGCTTCCACCAACAGCGTAGAAGGGGCGGCCGGTGCCAAGCGCCTCCCAGTCGACAGCATCAAGCGAATCAGCAACAAACCGGGCAAGCGAGCGGGCACCGCCCTTGCGCCGTGCGCCCTCAAGCCGGAGCGTGCCGAGCTTGAGGGAGACGCGCTCCCTCGGCTCTCCGCCAGCCACCTGCACCAATTCGAGCGACCCACCGCCAAGATCACCGACTACGCCATCGGCCTCGGGAATCCCGGCAATCACGCCAAAGGCGGCCGCCCGAGCTTCGGTCTCGCCGTCGATTACTTCGACGTCGAGACCCGTCTCCTGCCGGACCCGGGCCACGAAGGCAGGGCCATTGGACGCTTCGCGGACGGCCGCGGTGGCCACGGCACGAAGGCTGTCGACTTGCATGGCGCGCGCAAGGATTGCGAACCGCTTGAGCGCTGCCACCGCCAGTTCAACCGTGTCAGGCGCAAGGGCGCCCGTTGCAGCAACGCCCCGGCCAAGCCCAGCCATGACTTTCTCGTTGAACAGGACGGAAGCAGCGCGGGACAAGCCCTGATAGACGACGAGCCGGATCGAGTTCGAGCCGATGTCGATAATCGCGATCCGGGGTGCCGCTGCCTGGCCGAGAAGGCCAGGCCTTGTCTCGTCGACACCCGCGAGCCGCGCGTCCATGGGCTTCAGGCCGGCACGCCGAGTGCCGAGCGGACGTGGGCGCGAATGGTCTCCAGCGCTTCACCTGCGCGGGCTGCATCCGGGCCGCCGGCCTGGGCGAGGTCGGGCCGGCCACCACCGCCCTGACCGCCAAGCGCTGCTGCGGCTTGCCGCACGAGGTCAACAGCGGAGAGGGTGCCGACGAGATCATCGGTCACGCCGACGACCACGCTCGCCTTGCCGTCCGCGGTTGCGACATAGGCAACGACACCCGAGCCGAGCCGAGCTTTCGCCTCATCCGCCAGTCCCTTGAGCGCGCGCGCTTCGACACCAGTGAGGATCTGGCCAAGAAACCCTGCCGCGCCGATCCGTTCGATTGAGTTGGAAGCTGCCGCTGCCGGGCGCGCAAGTGCGAGCGCCCTCTTCGCATCTTGAAGCTCCCGTTCCAGCCGGCGCACGGCCTCGGCAAGTGCAGCTGCCCGCGCCTCGGCCTCATCGGGCGCAACCTTGAGGGTGGCGGCAATGCGCTTCAGCGCTTCCTCGCGCGCGAGGAGGAAGCGCCGCGCGCCCTCGCCGGTCATGGCCTCGATCCGCCGCACCCCGGCAGCGACCGCCGATTCCGAAACGATCCGGAACAGGGCGATGTCGCCGGTGGCTGCAACATGGGTGCCGCCGCACAGCTCGACCGAGAAGGGCCTGCCCGTTTCCGCGCGCGGCCGCCCCATGCCGAGCACGCGGACCTCCTCGCCATATTTCTCGCCAAAAAGGGCAAGAGCGCCGGCCTCGATGGCGGCTTGTGGCGTCATCAGCCGGGTCGTCGCCGGCACATTGGCGCGGATCTCGGCGTTGACGAGATCCTCAATAGCGGCGAGTTCCTCGCCTGTGAGCGCTTTCGGGTGCGAGAAATCGAAGCGCAGCCGGTCGGGTGCAACGAGCGAGCCCTTCTGCGTGACATGCGGCCCAAGGACATCCCGCAACGCTGCGTGCAAAAGATGAGTTGCTGAATGATTGGCGCGGATGGCAGCGCGGCGTTCGGAGTCGACCAGGAGCCGCACTGGCTGGCCGACTTTGACTTGCCCAGCTTCGACGACGCCCTCGTGGACATGAAGCCGACCAAGCGGTTTCAGCGTGTCCTCAACGGCAATGCGGAGCCCGCCGTCGCTCAAGATGAGGCCGCGATCCCCGACCTGGCCGCCGGATTCGCCATAGAAGGGCGTCTGGTTCGATATCAGCATCACCCGATCGCCCGCTTTGGCTTCGGCCACTTCCCTGCCGTCTTGCAGCAGGGCGACAATCACCCCTTCGGCCTCTGTGGTCGCGTAGCCGACGAACTCGGTCGCACCCAGACGCTCGGCAAGATCGAACCAGACTGCATCCGAACCGCGCTCACCCGATCCTGCCCAGGCCGCGCGGGCGCGCACGCGCTGCTCGGCCATCGCTCTTTCGAACCCAGCCCGGTCGACCTCGTAGCCCTGCGCGCGCAGCGCATCTTCGGTGAGATCGAGGGGAAAGCCGTAAGTGTCATAGAGACGGAAGGCGACTTCGCCTGGCAGTGCAGCGCCCGGCGCCAGACCCGCAGTCGCGTCGTCGAGAAGCTTCAGCCCCTTCTCGAGCGTCTGCCGGAAGCGAGTCTCCTCAAGCTTCAGGGTTTCCTCGATGAGGGGCTGGGCGCGCGTGAGCTCCGGATAGGCAGCCCCCATCGCCCGGATGAGCGCCGGCACCAGCCGATACATGAGCGGTTCCTTCGCGCCCAGGAGATGGGCGTGGCGCATGGCACGGCGCATGATCCGGCGGAGCACATAGCCCCGGCCCTCGTTTGCTGGCAGCACGCCATCAGCGATCAAAAATCCGCTAGCGCGCAGATGGTCAGCAATCACGCGGTGTGAAGCGGCGTGGATAGGGTCGCTGGCGCTGATCGAAGTCAGGTCTTCTGATGCGGCAATCAGCAGGCGGAAGGTATCGGTTGCGAAATTGTCGTGGGTTCCCTGCAGCACGGCTGCGATCCGCTCAAGCCCCATGCCGGTGTCGATCGAGGGCCGCGGCAGCTTCACTCGGGTCGCCTGGTCCCGCTGCTCATACTGCATGAAGACCAGGTTCCAAATCTCGACGAACCGGTCGCCATCTGAATCCTGGCTGCCAGGCGGGCCGCCCGAAAGATGCGCGCCATGATCGTAGAAAATTTCGGAACAGGGGCCACAGGGGCCGGTTTCGCCCATTGACCAAAAATTGTCCGAAGTTGCGATGCGGATGATGCGGTCTTCGGGCAGCCCGGAAATCTTCCGCCACAGCGCAAACGCTTCATCATCGTCATGGTAGACGGTTGCCATCAGCCGCTCGGCGGGAAGGCCGAAGGTGCGAGTGAGCAGGTCCCAGGCAAGGTGGATCGCCTGCTCCTTGAAATAGTCGCCGAAGGAGAAATTCCCAAGCATCTCGAAGAAAGTGTGGTGGCGGGCGGTGTAGCCGACATTGTCGAGATCATTGTGCTTGCCGCCGGCTCGCACGCATTTCTGCGAGGAGGCTGCGGTCCGGTAGGGGCGCTGCTCGACGCCGGTGAAGACATTTTTGAATGGCACCATCCCGGCGTTCACGAACATGAGCGTCGGGTCGTTGCGCGGCACCAGCGGCGCCGAGGGCACGACCTCGTGGCCTGCGCTTGCAAAATGGTCGAGAAAAGCCCGCCTGATGTCGTCGGTCGATGTCATCCGCTGTCCAGACCAATGCTGCGGCCATTCCATAGGGCGGGGGCGCAATGCCTTGCAAGGCGGCCCCTTGAAGCGCCGAAGGCCTCTCCTATCTCATAGGGGCGGCAGCCGGTGCCCGTGTGGGGCCGGTGGCCGATGCCCCGGCCCGGACGAGGGCGGGACCTGCAAACCCATTGCTTAGGAAAGGATGGACTATGCGCTCTGCTTTCGACTTCACCCCCCTGCTGCGGTCGTCGATTGGCTTTGAGAACCTGAGCCGGCTCGTTGACCTTGCAACCCGCATGACGGATGCCGATGCGGCATTCCCGCCTTACAACATCGAGAAAGTGGGCGAAGACCGCTATCGCATCACGATGGCGCTGGCTGGCTTCGATCGCTCCGAGCTCGACATCACGGTCCAGGAGAACAGTCTGATCGTGTCGGGCCGGGCAGCCGAAGAAACCAAGACGGAAGGCCAGACCTTCCTGCATCGCGGCATCGCCAAGCGGGCGTTCGAGCGCCGCTTCCAGCTGGCTGACGTCATCAAGGTGACGGGCGCGACGTTCGAGAACGGGCTTCTCAACATCGAGCTCGTACGCGAGGTGCCAGAGCACAAGAAGGCGCGCAAGGTCGAGATCGGCAACGCCACTGCCGCAATCGAAGGCGAGAAGGCCGCTGCCTGACCTTCGAGCGACGAACTGACCAGGGGGCCGGCGGCAGCGTCGGCCCCTTTTCGCATGACCGTCTCCCCGCTAGGGCGCTGCCCGAGGGAGAAAGGGATGGGGTTCCGAATCGAGACAGCGAAGGCGGAGCTGACCCGCCACCAAACGCACGCAGAGTTGCTCGACCCCGGGCCAAGTGAAGCCATTGCTCGAGTTGATCTTGCCGCTATAACTTCCAACAACGTGACCTATGCCGTGCACCACGGCCCGCCGCTTCACTACGGCGATTTCTTCCCCGCCTCTGGACCAGACTGGCTGGTCGTGCCGCTGTGGGGCTTTGCCACCATCACGGCCTCGTGCGCAGATGGTGTTCCAGAAGGCCTGCGCATCTATGGCTACTGGCCGTCGGCCTCGCATCTGCGGCTGCGGCCCGCGGCAAGAGGCGGCGGCGGCTTCACCGACACGGCCGCGCACCGCGCGCCGATGGCCCAAGTCTACAACCACTATGTTCCCGCCCGGGCGGTTGCCGAAACCGGGTCGGGCGAGGCGATGGCCGCCCTGTTCCGCCCGCTGTTTGGCACTGCCTTCGCACTCGATGCAGCACTTGCTGGCGATCCCGAGGCGGCAGCGCGCGCACATACCTTCCTTTTCACCAGCGCTTCTTCCAAGACCGCGCTGGGCACGGCCTGGTGCCTGAGAGAGCGCGGCACCCACCGGGTCGTCGGTCTCACATCGGCCGCGAACCGGCCATTTGTCGAGCGGACCGGCCTCTATGACGAGGTCCTCTCTTATGCTGACATCGAGGCTTTGCCAGCGGACCGCCCGACCGTGTTGGTTGACTTCGCTGGAAACGGGGCGACCATGCAGCGCCTCCACAGCCACCTGCGCGCCTTGCAGGCGAGCTACATGGTCGGCGATACCGACTGGCAGGCCCCGGCTGCCCGGGAGCTTCCCGGCCCCACACCTGCGCTGTTCTTTGCTCCGACCACTATGGCGGAACTGTCCGCGCGCATGGGCTCGTCGGCGTTTCAGGCGGCCCTTGCCGAGCGGATGGCGCAGTTCTCAGCCAGCGCCGCCGCCTGGCTCACGGTCGCCGAGCATCGGGGCCCAGACGGCTTTGCCGCCGCGTTTGACCCCCTCGTTACCGGCAGCGCTGATCCCGCCACGGCCGGCGTGTGGCGGCCTCAGTAGAAATAGCGTTTCTCGACGATCTTCCCGTCGCCTACGGTGTAGAGGACCGCTTCCTCCATCTCCACCCGTGCGCCACCCTTTGGCGTGACCTCGATTTCCCACCACAGGATGACCTGGTCGCCGTTGACGAACGGGCCCTCCACCTCGGATTCGTGCACCTCGTGATTCTCCGCCCACCAGGCGGCCTTGGCCAGTGCCTCGGCCTTGCCGTGGGTCTCCCAATAGTCGCCGGGCGCTGCCCTGTAGGTTGCGACATCGTCGGCCCAGTAGGTCTCGGCCGCCTCCTCGAGCCGGCCCTCGGCACAGAGTTCGGCGAAATGCTCGGCAATCTCGCGAACGTCCATGGCACCCTCCCTGCAAACCTAGGCCGAACAACAGCCGCAGGCGACAGGGCGATGACGGCGCAGGTCAGCCCCGGCTCACGGGCCGCCGCTCCACGGAGAAGCGCTTCAGCTGTTCGACCGGCTCCTCCCATCCTGGCTTGGCTGCGGCTGCGGCCTGGTAATCCTCGTAGGCCGCGCGAACGTTTCCGAGCATTTCGTTGGCAACGGCACGGGAATAATAGGCAACTTCAGGGCGCGATGGGCGAAGCGCAAGGCCAGTCGAGAGAGCGTCTAGGGCCTCGCGATCGGCCCCGCCGCGGTAGAGAAGCGCAATGCCCCGGTTCACATGCGCTTCCGCCAGGCGCGGATCAATTCTCAGCGCGGCGTCATAGTCAGCGAGCGCCCGGTCGAAGTCCTTGGCCTGCATGTGGATGATGCCGCGATTGACGAGCGTTGCTGCCCGGTCACGCCGGGAGAGCGTTTCCTGCTGGAGTGCGCGCGTGCAGACATCAAGGCTCATTGAGGTCTCACGCTTGAACTCGGCAGCAAGATAGCATTCGCGACCAAGGCCACCGCCAACGATCGTCATTGCCGCCTTGGCGGTTCCTGCCACCAGCAGTGCCCCAAGGACCGCCACGGCAACGCGGGACTTGTGCATTCGATTCTCCCGTCCTGCCCTAGAACCGGGGAGCGGCGTAGCATGGCCGCAGTTCGGATTTAAGCGCGAAGGAAGGTCACATGCCCCATCTTGCGACCGGGCGCCGCCTCGCGCTTGCCGTAGAGGTGGAGACGGGCGTGGGGATCGGCGAGGAACGCATGGGCGCCTGCCACTTCGTTACCAAGGATATTGCGCATCGAGACCACAGGTACGCGCAGCGCCGGAGAACCCAGCGGCAGGCCGGCAATGGCCCTGATATGCTGCTCGAACTGGGAGGTCTCGGCGCCCTCGATGGTCCAGTGACCGCTGTTGTGGACCCGTGGCGCCATTTCGTTGAAGACGGGGCCCGTTGCGGTTGCGAAGAATTCGCACGCCAGGACCCCGACATAGTCGAGCGCATCGGCAATCCGGATGACGAGTGCGACTGCCTCCTCCACATGGGCGGCAGGAACGCGCGGCGCTGGTGCCACGCTCTCGACCAGAATCCCGCTCTCATGCCGGTTGGCGATGGGGGGATAATGCACTTCGCTACCATCCATCCCGCGCGCGACCAGGATCGAGAATTCGCTTGCAAACGGCACTTGCGCTTCGAGCACCAGGGCAGCGCCGCCGAGCTCGGCGAGGGCTGCGGGAGCCTCGGCGGGTCGCTCGATCCGGACCTGGCCCTTGCCGTCGTAGCCGAAGCGGCGAGTCTTGAGGATCGCTGGCGTGCCAAGCCTTGCAAGCGCTGCCGCCAGCGTTTCAGCATCGTCAACTGCGGCATGCTGGGCCGGCTTGCCGCCGAGCCCGGCGACGAACTGCTTCTCAGCGAGACGATCCTGGGCAATGGCAAAGGCGCGAGGCCCGGGCCGGACAGGAACCCGCGCGGCAAGCAGCGCCAGACACTTGGCCGGCACATTCTCAAATTCACATGTGACGACATCGACTTGAGCCGCAAAGGCCTCGAGTGCTGCTTTATCCTCATAGCCAGCCGAGGTGGCAGCAAAGGCGACATCGGCTGCGGGCTGCTCTGCCTCGGGCGCGTAGACATGGGCCCGATAGCCGAGTTGGGCTGCAGCGATGGCAAGCATCCGCCCCAGCTGGCCACCGCCGAGAATCCCGATCGTGCTTCCGGGCAGGATCACGGCGCCTCCGGCACTGCTCCGGTCTGGGCCGCCCGGAAGGCTTCGAGCCGTTCGGCAAGCACCGGGTCGGCAAGAGCAAGGATTGCCGCTGCAAGCAGCGCTGCGTTGCGCGCCCCAGCCTCGCCAATGGCAAGTGTTCCAACCGGCACGCCGCCAGGCATCTGGACGATGGACAGGAGCGAGTCGAGGCCTTTCAGCGCCCGCGACTCAACCGGCACACCGAGCACGGGAAGGCGCGTGAGGCTTGCGACCATGCCTGGAAGATGCGCCGCCCCGCCGGCGCCAGCGATGAGGACCTTGAGGCCACGTCCAACTGCCGCTTCGGCATAGGCGACCATGCGCTTGGGCGTGCGATGCGCCGAGACGACTCGCACTTCGTGGTCGATGCCAAGTGCTGCGAGCACCTCGGCAGCGTGGCGCATCGTCTCCCAATCGGATGCAGAGCCCATGATGATGCCGACCACTGCCATGAAGCCGCCGCGCCTAGCGGCAAAGGGCCGCAATGGGAAGCCGACAAGCAGCGACCTTGTCAGCCAACGGGAAGAAATGCCCGCGCCCGAGGCGATAGATCTGCTGCAAGATCATAGATGATGGGCGTGCCGGTCGGGATCTCGAAGGCAAGGATCTCCTCATCGGACAGTCCGGACAGATGTTTGACAAGGCCGCGCAGGGAATTGCCGTGTGCGACCACCAGCACGCGCTGACCGCTGCGAAGCGCTGGGGCAATGGCAGCCTCCCAGAAGGGCAGCACGCGTGCGATCGTGTCCTCAAGGCTCTCGGCCCGCGGCACTGCCACGCCAGCATAGCGGCGGTCGCTGCTGACATCGAAGGGGCTTCCAGCCTCCATCGGCGGCGGCGGAACCGCAAAGGAGCGCCGCCAGATGCGGACCTGCGCCTCACCGTGGCGGGCCGCAGTCTCGTTCTTATTGAGCCCAGTCAAGCCGCCATAGTGGCGCTCATTGAGCCGCCAGTGCTTGGCAACCGGAAGCCACAGCCGGTCCATCGCTTCGAGGACGAGGTGGAGCGTCTTGATGGCGCGGCTCTGGACGCTGGTAAAGCAGGTGTCGAAATCATAGCCGGCAGCAGCGAGCGCAAAGCCGGCAGCTCGCGCCTCCTCCACGCCCCTGTCCGTGAGGCCGACATCCCACCAGCCGGTGAAGCGGTTCTCGAGGTTCCAGGCGCTCTGGCCGTGGCGGAGGAGGACAAGCTGGGGCATGGGCTTCCCATCAGATGCGGGTTTCGTCGAAAAGGTCGGCAAGCGCTGCAAGACAGGCCCGGGCGAGCGTCTTCGACCGCTCGGGAGACCATTGGGTCTCAGGTGTCGGCGTGTCGGCGCAATCCTTGAACGGCATCTCAAGCGTGGCGGCAATGCAGCCAAAGCGGCTGGCGAGCTGGTTTGTCGACATGGAAAGATTGGCCTTGCCCGGTGCCGACGGGGGGTAGCCCACCTTGGTCTGGAAATCAGGACTGTGGGCAAGCAGCAGGGCCTTGTAGCGCTCCAGCCCGCGCAACTGCCCCTCTGTTACGCCGGGCACGCCTTCAAACCCGGCGATGAACACATGCGGCAGGGCTTCGTCGCCATGCACATCGAGCGCAAAATCGACTCCCGTTGCCTCCATCGCAGACCTGACCGCCAGCACCTCCGGCGAGCGGGTAGCGGTTGGGTTCGCCCATTCCCGGTTGAGGTTGGCGCCAGCGGCATTGGTGCGCAGATAGCCACGGGCAGAGCCATCCGGGTTCATGTTGGGCACGAGATGCAACCGCGCCTGAGCCAGGAGGCGGGCGCCAGGGGCAAAGCCTGGGTCAGTGAGCGCTTCAAGCGCGCCTTCCATCCACCACTCGGCCATGGTCTCGCCGGGATGCTGGCGGGCATAGAACCAGACTTCCCGCTCACCCTCCCCCATCTCCAGGCAGTCGATCGGCTGGCCATCAAGACTGCTGCCCAGCACCCGCGCCCGCACGCCCGGCAGAATAGCCATGCGCGCCACAAGGTCATGGTGACGCTCGATCGAATAGGGCGCAAAATAGGCAATCCAGAGATGGTCGGACTCGGGCGTGACTCGGATCGTGAGCGTGCCTTCCTCCTCGTTTGAATCAAAGCTTGTGGGAGCTGCCCGCCAGATCTGCCGGTCGGCAGATATGCGCGCCCTGTAGCCCGGCCAGCCCAGCGGATAGGCGGACCGGTTGAGACCGGTGATCCGCAGACACGCCTCCTGCCCGCGCGCACCTGAAAGGCGAAAATGGAACCACTGGAAGAATTCGCCTCCGGCGTCGGGCACGATCGAAAGCGTGAAGGCGCTCGGCCCATCCTGGCGCAGAACCCGAATATTCCCCGAATCGAATGCGCTTGCGATGCTGGCCGACATGGCGCGCGGCTAGCAGCCGCGATGCTACTTCGCCACCCAGCGCACCGTCTGGCCAGACTTGCCAGGATAGCCATCAAGCAGGGCGCGAGCGAGGAGCGCGGAACTGGAGGATGCCGACTGGCCCGACTGCGTCGCACGTGCCCGGCCTTCCCAGAGCACTTCGTTGTCAGCGCGGCGGCGGAGCACCAGCTGCATCTCGGATGCAACGGTCTCAAGGACACGGCCGCGCCCGATCGGAATGCGCAGGGCTCCACCAACCGAGACATTGCCGCCTGTCGCCCCGCCGATCCCGACCGAGACGGGAGGCGAGGCGACTCTTTCGCTCACCTGCCTGCTGGAGCCAACGAGCGCCAGAACTTCGGCCGTCTCCGCTGGTGCCGGTTTGAAACCTGCAGCAACAAGTGCCGGGAGAACGGCATCGGCATCGGCCCGGAAGGCAAGGCTTCCAGCCTGCGCCGAATCGAGGGGCACGACGGCGACTGTCGTTGCCGACGGTGCTGCGCCCAAGTGAAAGCGAGTCACACGCGCTTCAAAGCGGCTGGAAGCGCATGCTGCCAGCAGCGGCAGGAGGAGAAGGGCAAGAAGACGGGTCATGCAGGAGTCCATAGCCGGGACCATAGCGCTCGTCATCTCCTGGCGTTGACTTCCAATCGCCCGGCAGTTACGGGCCGCAGCTCCCGGCGCGCCGGCATCCAAGGGTTCACGGTCATGAAGATTCGCAACAGCCTCAAGTCGCTGAAGGGGCGGCATCGCGACAATCGCGTCATCCGGCGCCGCGGCCGAACCTACGTCATCAACAAGACCAACAAGCGCTTCAAGGCCCGCCAGGGCTGAGATTGGCGCTGCGGGTGGCTCCTGTGTCGCCTCGCCCGTGCGCGGTTGTCTTTGATGTCGGCCATGTGCTCTATGAGTGGGACATCCGCCACCTTTATGCGAGGCTGATTTCAGACCCAGCCGAACTCGACTGGTTCCTCGCCAATGTCGTCACCCGCGCCTGGCACGTCCAGCATGATGCCGGCCGCCCCTTTGCTGAGACCAGTGCCGAGCTTGTCAAACAATTCCCCGACCAGGCGGAACGGATAAGGGCCTATGGCCCGCGCTGGCTTGAAACCATTCCAGGGCCAGTGCCGGGCATGCCGGAACTTGTGCTCCGCCTCGCCGATGCGGGCGTGCCGCTTTATGCCATCACCAACTTCTCGGCCGAGTTCTGGGCGATGTTTCGCCCCACCGCGCCCGTCTTCGACCACTTCAAAGACATCATCGTCTCGGGGGAAGAGCGGCTGATGAAGCCCGATCCCGCCATCTTCGCGCTTGCCTCAACACGTTTCGGGCTCGGCCCCGGGGAGGCCCTGTTCGTTGACGACCAGCCCGCCAACGTGGCCGCCGCTCAAGCTGCAGGCTGGCTCGGCCATCGCTTCACGGACTGCGTGCGCCTCGAAGCCGAGCTCAGCCGGCTTGGTTTTCTTCCCGAGGTGGAAGCACCTGCCGCCACGCCGTAACCGCAATGCTGGCGAACAGGCCGGCCCTGGCATAGGGATCGTTCGCAGCAAAGGTGACTGCGGACCGATAGTCAGGGAACTCAATCAGCAGCATCGAACCGATCGGCTCTCCCGCCTCGTCGAGCAGCGGGCCGGCAACCAGGAGTTGGTCCATCCGTTCCCGCACATAGGCAAGATGCGCTTCGCGCGTGCTGGCGCGCAAGGCCTGCTGCATGGGCTTGTCGATGCAGTGAATCGCATAGATTGGCACCTGGCAGTCCCTAGACTTCGCTCTCGGCAAGGTCCAGCAAGCGCATGCGCGTACCCGCAAGCGGAAAGCCTTCTTGACACCATCGGGTCTCGGCCCTGCCAATCTTGACGCTCGTGCGCGCGGTCGCTACGGCCGCCGCTCTCGCGGGCGATCTTGCGACCCGCCTAATCTCTTGAGGATAGCTGAGATGTCGCGCATTTGCGAACTGACCGGAAAGGGCCGCCAGATCGGCCACAATGTCAGCCACGCCAACAACAAGACCAAGCGCACCTTCCTGCCGAACTTGCAGAATGTGACCCTCATGTCCGATGCCCTCGGCCGCCGGATCCGGCTGCGGGTTTCCATGCATGGCCTGCGCTCAGTTGAGCATGTCGGCGGACTTGACTCCTGGCTTCTCAAGACTCGGGACTGCGAGCTCTCCCCCAAGGCCCGTCGGCTGAAGCGCGAACTGGAGAAAAAGGCGGCTGGCTGATGCCGAAATCGTCGGCCAGCAGCTCGAACTTCATGAGCAGGGTGCGCTGGGTCGGCAGGAAATTGTTGTCCGACACGATGTAGAGGAAGGTTCGGCTGCCCTCGCGGCGAACCGCTATTCCTTCCATGTTATCGACCACAAGTGGCGGCGCCAGCCGGGCGACCTCAAACCGCTCGGTGGTGCCTTCAGCTGCGACACGCAACAGACTGAGCCTGGCATAGAATCCGCCCGTGGGTGACCTTGAGCGCTGCAACAGCACATGCAAGCCCGGTGCGAGCTCAGCAAGCGAAGTGGCAAGAAACCCCTCGGCCGCAGGGTAGCGGAAGTGCGTGACCGTGCCACCCGCAATCCGGACAGCAGCGATGTGCTCAGCCCCTTCCGGTTGCCCCTCGGCAAGAAGGAGGATGGCCTGGCCATCTGGGGCGGCAGCTTCTACTCCCTTGTTTGATCTCCACCTCTGGATGGCCTGTGGCCGCTCGACAGCATGTGCAGCCATGGCCAGACTTGCAGGTTTACAGGCCGAGACGCCGCGATACCGCTGGGCACGGTGATCGAGCTCGAACCAGACCAGGGTATCGCCCGTTGCCGGATCCCGCATGACTGCTTCGGCGTCGGCGAAATATTTCCTGGGAGGCGGCTTCCCTGACGGATCGAGGATCGGAGCAACGATGGCAGTGCGCACCCCGACCAGACGATCGCCTTGCTCTTCCGGCTCCAGGATGAGCCAGCTTCCGACATCATTGACAGCCAGCAACCGACCGCAGGCATGCTCAAATAACAGGCCCGAGAGGCCGCCGAACGCCTTGTCCTTCGAAGTCAAGGAAAGCCCGCCCAGATAGCGAAGACGGCCCAAGTCGGTCCGCTCCGGCTCACGGCGATCGAGTGGCACGGCATGCGTTGCAATCGCAATCGCTCGAATCGCGCCTTCCGCTATCGGAGGACCGACCAGATAGGCAGCATAAGCGGCTCCGGCCACGAAGGCGGCCAGAAAGAACGCCTGCGGCAGCAGTCGCCACAACCAGGCATGGGTCATGCGCCAGCCTTCGCGAAGGTTGCGATGAAGAAACCGTCTCCAGGCCCTGTGCCAGGTAGGAGCCGCTCGGTTGCCAGAAGGGCAAGACCCTGGCCTGCGGTGCGTTCGACCACCTCCTCGCCTTCCTCGGGCTCGAGCGAGCAGACCGCGTAGACCAGTCGTCCGCCCGGCGCGAGCCAGTTCGCAGAGCGCGCCAGCATCTGGCGCTGGCGTTCAGCAAGGCCCGGCAGTTCGCGCGGATGGCGTCGGGCAAGCACTTCCGGATGGCGGCGAAATGTCCCTGTTGCCGAACAGGGCGCATCAAGCAGGATGAAGCCGAAAAGCTGGTCCGGTTCCCATTCGAGGAGATCGGCAACGACTGTGCGAGCCGAAAGGCCGGTCCGCGCGAGATGGGCCTCAAGACGTGCCATGCGATAGGCTGCGCGGTCCACTGCCGTCACGTGCGCACCGGCTGCTGCCAGTTGCAAGGTCTTGCCGCCAGGAGCAGCACAAAGGTCCAGCACTGGTCGCCCGCCAACATCCCCCAGCCGGCGGACAACCTGCCGAGCAGCCAAGTCCTGGACCCAGAAAGCGCCTTCGGCAAGCCCGGGCAGCGCTTCCACGCGCTGAGAGCCGGCAATCTGCACATGACCGGGCTCGATGGACTGGCCGGCAAGCCGCGTGGCCCAGCTTGTCGTCTCATCCGGGTTGCGCAGCGAAAGGTCGGTCGGCGGGATTGTCCCAAGCGCTGCCCGCATCGCCTCAAGCGCAGAAGGCTTGAACCTTGATTCCCAGCGCTCCGCCCAAGCCACTGGCAGTGTCGGCAGCTCGGGCAGCGTGGCGCCCTCGCGGTCGAGCCGGGCGAGCACTGCATGGCACAGCCGCCGGGGTCCTCCTTGAAGCAAGGCAAGCGCGGTTGCGATTGTCGCATGCATTGGAGTCTTGAGCCGAAGCCGGCCGGCAAGCGCAATCCTCAGGACTTGTCGGGCACGCGCGTCGGCTGGCAGCGGGCGCGCTGAGGCGCTGTCGATCAGCCGGTCGAGGTCAACAAGCCAACGCAATGCCTGGGCAGCAAGCGCATGGGCAAGCGCACGGTCCGGGGGCGCAAGCGCTTGCACTTGCCGTGCGAACACTTCGTCTAGGCTTCGCCCAAGGGTGAGCACCTCGTGCAGAAGACGGACGGCAGCCGCGCGCGCGGCCACGCCCGGCTGTCCATTCGGATCAGAGGAGGGCGCACCGGCCCGGCCTGTGCCAAGGCCGGTCAGGCGTCGGAGCCAGAACGGGGAAGACCGAGTGCGCTTGGCCCACGCCGGCGCGGCCAGGGATCAGCGGGGGCAGAAAGGTTTGGCCCGGTCGAACCTGCCATGGCCTCGAGTGCAGCGATCCGGTTGGCGGGCGCTGGGTGCGTGGAGAACAGGCTGTCGGCAACCCCGCCGGCACCGGGCTTGACGATGTAGAGATGTGCTGTTGCGGGGTTCCGCTCGGCCACGGGATTGGGAATGCGCGCCGCCGCCTGCGAGAGCTTGGCAAGCGCGCTTGCAAGCTTCAAGGGCTTGCCCGAAATCTCTGCCGCTGCAGCATCCGCCCCATATTCGCGCGTGCGGCTGATCGCCATTTGCACCAGCGCAGCTGCAAGGGGGGCAAGAACGACGGCGGCAATCACCTGGATGGGGTTGCGGTTCTGCCCTCCGCTCGAGAACAGCGCCATGTTGCCCAGCATGGAGATGGCACCGGCAATGGTCGCTGTTATCGTCATGATGAGGGTGTCGCGGTTGCGGATATGGCCGAGCTCGTGTGCCATCACCGCCTCGATTTCGTCCCGGTCCAGCGCCTGCAGAAGCCCCGTCGTTGCCGCGACCGCCGCATTCTCCGGGTTGCGGCCAGTTGCAAAGGCATTCGGCTGGGCCTGGTCAACCAGATAGACCTTGGGCATCGGCATCCCGGCATTGCGCGCAAGGCCGGCAACCATGCGGTGGAGCGGGTGGTCGGCGCCAACTTCGCGGGCGCCGTGCATCTTCAGGACCAGCTTGTCAGCGTTCCAGTAGGCAAAGGCGTTCATGCCGGCTGCCATGACGAGAGCGAGGAGGGCGCCGCTGCGGCCACCCAGCAGGAAGCCGAAGCCCATGAACAGGGCGACGAGCGCCGCCATCAGCATGAAGGTGCGGGTGCGGTTCATGGCCACCAATGTGGTCCACCTGGCGCCGATTTCAACGGGCGGAACCGCCTCCGAGGAAGAGTCCAATGCGGCGGAAATAGGTTTCCGGAAAGAGCCGCACCATCCAGTCGATGAAGCGGGCATCGGGCCCGATCAGGACTCGATGACGGCGCTTTTCCATGCCCCGGATGATGGCCTCCGCAGCCGCTTCGGGCGTGGTGCGCGCTGCCTTCTCGAACTCGGCTGCGCTGTCGATGTCGGCAGGCGTTCCGGGAAGGTGCGCGACCAGTTTCGCATTTCGGGCGACATTGGTCCTGACACCCCCGGGGTGGACTCGAATGACGCAGATCGCAGGATCAGTCACGGCCAGTTCGAGCGCTAGCGCCTCGGTAAAGCCGCGCACTGCGAATTTCGAGGCATTGTAGGCGCTCTGGGTCGGGTAGCCCATCATCCCGAAGACGGAGGAGATGTTGACAATCCAGCCGGCCCCGCGCGCCCGCAGGTAGGGGAGCGCCAGGCGAGTCCCTTCGACGACGGCATCGAAATTGACGGCCATCACCCGGTCGAAATCGGCGCGCGGGCAGTCAACGAACGGGGCAACGACGGAGAGGCCAGCATTGTTGATCATCCCGTCAAGACCGTCCCATTCGCTTGCAGCATCTTCGACAAAGGCGCGGAGCGCTGCATGGTCCGTGACATCGAATACGCGCGTGATGGCGGGATAGTTGCCGATGAAGCCGAGGGTCTCGGCAAGACCCTTGGCATCGCGATCGGCAAGCGCCAGCCGGGCCCCGCGGCGGGCAAGGCCAAGCGCCAGCGCCCGGCCGATGCCACTTGCCGCTCCGGTCACGGCAATGACCGCGCCTTCGAGCCCAGCCAATTCGTCCCTCCACTTCCTACGCTTGCGCTCTTTGCCCACAGCCCCTAGGTCCAGCACATGGAAAGGCGCAAGCCCGCAATCCGCGAAGAAAAACCGCATTCGGCGCAGCGCAAGGACCGTGCGCCCCCACCTGCTGTGCCCGAAGTCGGCGGACGCGGCGGCGCCGAACCCACGCGCTACGGCGACTGGGAAGTCAACGGGGTCTGTACCGACTTCTAAACGAGCGCGGCGCGCCGGGCCCTCGTGAAGGCGAGCATCGGATCGGGTGGACTGCCTTGGCAGACGCGCCGGGTGGTGCGCGCCCGCAGCTCTCGGCTCGAGACTGCGCATCCCATGCATGGCCATGGGGCACCGCAACGCGATGGCAGGCGGCGGCCAGAACCATTTGAGCCCCCTCCGCGTCCCGGAGTCCCCGCGCAAGGTCACCCGCGTCGCGCACGGCGAGAACCGACCCTGCCCGATGTGACAGACTGCTCGGCACTTGAGGCCGTCCTGTCACTGCTGACGCAAGATCGCAAACGGGCTTGGTTGGCAGCGTTCGGCAAGCTTCTGTGCATTTGCGAACTGCCGCCGTGCTTTGGCCAGCACTTCGGGTCCGGCCCTTGGATAGGGATCGAGTGCCAGCGCCAGAGACTGGGCGAGCGCCTCTCCCACGTCGATCGCGCCATCCTCGATTGGGAGCAGGTCGAGCGCTTCGTGCGACAATTCGACCTCGCAGTCGGGGACGGGCTCGGCAAGCTCTTCAAACCGCAGCGCAAGCTCCTCGGCAATCCGCGCCTGAACTGGCTCACCTGATATGACACAGGCCTGGATCACATCGGCTGCGAACCGGCCGGCAAGCGTGACACCACGGGCATCGCGCGTGACGACAAGATCGGCCTCAAGGCGGTCGAGCGCAACAAGGCCGAACCGCGCCGCCAGCTGCAAACGCGAATCCGCACCCGCTTCGAGATAGAGGACCATTCCGTTTGCAGCGATGCGATCGACCATCAGCCCATGGCTGAATTCCGGCACGGTCTCAGTCATAGCCCACGCCCCTCGACCAGCTCGGCAACGGGTGCAGACTTGAGCCGCTCGTAAAGGTCGATCGCCCAGCAGGCGACGGCATCCGGATCCCCAGCCCCGCTGCCCCGGAACAGGTTGCGGGCAAGCGCCTGGGCAAGGGCCTGGCGGGGTTGTGGGGATGCCAGCGCAGCGCGGTATGCCCCCAGCCGCCCGCCAAGCGCGCCGATCATGTTGCCGACATGCTTGCCGACGACCAAGTCCCCGATGCCGAGTTCGCGCACGGACGCATCCATGTCATCGACGAAGCGCTCGGTCAGGAGGACGCCTTCGCGCTTGGCACCTGCCGCCTCGAACTTCAGCATCACAAGCGAGGCAACGAGTGCCACCATGTCGAACCGGCCATCGACCGTATCTGGCACCCCATGGCGAGCGTAGAGCTCGGGCGTGCGGGCCAGGGCCGTAATCCGGCGCCACAGCGCTGCCATCGGTGGCTCTCTTGGTGTGAGCAGACGCGAAAGCAGCGACATTCTTGCCTCCGGATGAGCCCCCCCGCATATGGAGTGCAACTGTGGCCCCCGCAAGCAGGCGCCCCGACGGAGAAATGCCCATGTGCCGCTTCGCTACCGCAAGCGCAGTCGCCCTTCTCGCCCTCGCCGCGACAGGATGTGCCCGCATCCCCAACACCATGGGCTACATTGTCGACGAGGAGCTGATCGCTGGCGTGCAGCCTGGCGTCGACAATCGCGACTCCGTCGCCAAGGCGCTCGGCCGCCCGACAATGGTGACCCAATGGGCGGATAATGTCTGGTACTATGTTTCGCGCAACACTGGGCAACGGGCATTCCTGCGCCCCACGCCCACTGGCCAGAGCATCCTCATCGTCCGCTTCGACGACAAGGGAACGGTCGCAAGCGTGGAGCGCAGAGGGCTTGAGAAGGTCGCCGACATCAGCCCCAATTCCGACAAGACGCCAACGCTCGGCCGCGAACGCACCCTGCTTGAGGACATTTTTGGCAACATCGGCAGCTTCGGCAGTGTTCCTGCCAGCGATCCGGCAGGCGGCCGGCCGCGCTAGCGACCGTTCGCAGACGGAAGTGGCCCCGGCGCCTAGCGCCGGGGCCCGTCCTCCCCTCCAACCGGGTTCACCTCAGTGCGCGGCAAGGGCCGCAAGCAGGAGGAGCGCCACGATATTCGTAATCTTGATCATCGGGTTGACTGCAGGTCCGGCGGTATCCTTGTAGGGGTCCCCGACCGTGTCGCCAGTGACTGCCGCCTTGTGCGCCTCAGAGCCCTTGCCGCCATGGTTGCCATCTTCGATATATTTTTTGGCATTGTCCCAGGCGCCGCCGCCTGACGTCATTGAGATGGCGATGAAGAGCCCGCCGACGATGACCCCGAGCAAAAGTGCACCAACCGCCGCAAAAGCATTTGCTTGCCCGGCGACCGCTGCGACAACGAAATAGACGAGGATAGGTGCGAGAACGGGGAGAAGGGAGGGGACGATCATTTCCCGGATGGCGGCACCCGTCACAAGGCTCACGGTCCGGCCATAGTCGGGCTTGGCGGTGCCTTCCATGATGCCGGGGTTGTTGCGGAACTGGCTGCGCACTTCTTCCACCACGGATCCCGCAGCGCGGCCCACCGCAGTCATGCCGAGCGCACCGAACAAGTTGGGAAGAAGTGCTCCCAGCAAAAGCCCGATAACGACATAGGGGTTGGCGAGCGTGAAATCGACATCGACATCGCCAAAGAACTTGGCAAGGTCCGTCGTATAGGCGCCAAAAAGCACCAGCGCGCCAAGCCCTGCTGAGCCAATGGCATAGCCCTTGGTCACGGCCTTCGTCGTATTGCCGACAGCATCAAGCGCATCTGTGCGCTCGCGCACCTCCCCCTCGAGCCCGGACATTTCGGCAATGCCGCCCGCATTGTCCGTGACAGGGCCATAGGCATCAAGCGCGACCACCATTCCAGCGAGCGCCAGCATTGCCGTTGCCGCAAAGCCGACCCCAATGATGCCGGCAAGCCCATAGGCAACCGCAATTCCAATGCAAATGACGAGCGTGGGAAGCGCGGTCGCCTCGAGCCCGATCGCGAGACCCTGGATGATGTTGGTGCCATGGCCGGTCACTGAGGCCTTCGCAATGGAGCGAACCGGGCGATAGCCTGTGCCGGTATAATATTCGGTAATCCAGACGATGATCCCGGTTACCACAAGTCCGACCAGCATCGAAAGGAAGAGGTCGAGTGCGTTGAAGGCGACACCGCCCGTCTCCCCAAGTGTCGTCCCCATGTCGGGGAAGAGCAGCCGCGTCGCCACATAAAGCAAGGGCACCGCTGTGAGCGCAGTTGCGATAAAGCCCTTGTAGAGCGCACCCATGATGCTGTTGCTGCTGCCAAGCCTTACGAAGAAGGTGCCAAGAATAGAGGCAAGGATGCAGAAGCCGCCAGCGAGCATGGGCAGCACCATCAGATTGCCAAGATAGTCCCCGCCGACGAGAAGCGCAGTCAAGACCATGGTTGCCCCGACTGTCACCACATAGGTTTCAAACAGGTCAGCAGCCATGCCGGCGCAGTCCCCGACATTGTCGCCCACATTGTCGGCAATGACAGCGGGGTTGCGTGGATCATCCTCGGGGATGCCCGCTTCCACCTTGCCAACAAGGTCGGCGCCGACATCGGCCGCCTTGGTGAAGATCCCGCCACCCAACCGCGCGAAGATCGAGATGAGCGAAGCGCCGAAGGCAAGCCCGACGAGGCTGTCGATGATGACACGGTCCTCGCCTGCCGGCGTGAAGCCGGCATGCGTGAGAAACCAGTAGAAGCCAGCGATCGCAAGAAGAGCAAGGCCAGCAACCAGCAGCCCGGTGACGGCGCCGGCGCGGAATGCGAGTGTGAGACCAGATTGCAGGCCACGACGCGCAGCCTCGGCCGTGCGCACATTCGCGCGCACGGAAATGGTCATGCCAATGAACCCCGTAAGACCCGAGAGCAGCGCACCGACAACAAAGGCCAGCGCCGGCCACATGCCAAGGAACAGCCACACCAGCGCTGCGACGATTGCGCCGACGATGGCGATGGTTGAATATTGCTTGGCGAGATAGGCCTCCGCCCCTTCCTGGATGGCAGCCGCGATCTGCTGCATGCGCTGGTTCCCCGGAGAAGCGCGGAGAACCGCCTGCGAGGTCAGCACCCCGTAAAGCACGGCCGCAAGGCCGCACGCGATGGCCACCAGCACGAAATCCATGCAAACCCCTTTTACTCTGAGCCCGAGGCGTGGGCCGGTTGGCGCGGGCCTTTGGCAAAGCAGGGCCCCCAGTGCAACCCCGACCAATGAAGTCTTCTGGCAGGCGCCCCTTGGCGAAAGGCTCAGCGATGCAGGTGGCCAAGGTCGGCAGGCACCGCGCCATCGAGCGTCACGCCTTCGCCGACGACAAGGCAGCCAATCCGCGCCACCGGCGTTTCTGTGGCACGGCTCGCTGCTGCGACGGCCGGTCGCGCCGCTGCAGGTGCTGCAAACAGCAATTCATAGTCATCTCCCATGGCTGCAAGCCTTGCCACAGAAACGCCGGATGCGCGCGCGCTGGGAGAAAGGGGGATCCGCGCAGACTCGATTTTGGCTGCAAGCCCCGAGGCCGCAGCCAGGCGGGACGCATCGCGCAGCAAGCCATCGGAGACATCGATGCACGCATGGGCCACCCCTCTTAGCGCCTGACTGAGCGCAAGGCGCGGCGTTGGGCGGCGGTAGCGCTTGAGCAGGAAGGCGTCCGCCGCGCGCCGGCCTTGGGCGATCTCAAGGCCGAGCCCAGCATCACCAATGGTGCCAGAGACAAAGAGATCGTCTCCTGGTCGTGCACCGCTGCGGCGAAGGGCAGCACCGGGAGGCAGGCTGCCAAGTGCCGTCAGCGCAAGGACACTCGCTGCACCCGACCGAATCGTATCCCCACCCACGAGCACACCGCCGAACCGGTCGAGAATCTGGCGGACGCCCAAGAGCAGCGAACACGCCCACTCGGGGTCCCGACTGGCTGCAATTCCCGCCCCGAGCAAGACGGCGACTGGCCGTGCGCCCATGGCGGCCAAGTCGGAAAGATTGACGGCCACAAGCTTCCAGCCGACATCTGCTGGAGGACAAGTGGACGTAAAGTGGACGCCCTCTGCCAGCATGTCATGGGTGAGAACGAGATCAAGCCCAAGCGGCCAGGGCAGGACGGAGGCATCATCGGCAAATCCCAGCGCGGCCGCTGGCGCGCCTGCCTCCCGCAGGGCGGCAAGCAGCCGCTCCTCCAGCCCCGCGGATGCCGCGCCCGTCAGGCAGCGCCCCGTTCGGATCCGCCCCGAACTGCATGGCCGAGCCGGTCGAGGAGTGCGTTCACGAATCCGGCTTCCTGCCGAGGAACGAAGGCATGGGCGATATCGACATAGGCCGTGATGATGGCCGCGAGCGGCACGTCAGCGCGCGCGACAAGCTCGTAGGCGCCAGCGCGAAGGAGCTGGAGCAGCAGCGGATCAAGGCGCGCAAGTGTCCAGCCTGGGGCAAGGTAGCGCGCCAAGAGCAGGTCCAGTTCGTCTTGTCGCGCCGAGACTCCGCGCACGAGATCATCGAAAAAGGCCACTTCCGCCGAGGCGATCGTGCCTCCGTCAACCTCCTCTTCGAGGTCGTCCGCTTCGAGGCGATGGGAGTGAAACTCGGTCACAAGCCGATCAACGGGTGTGCCGGCCATGGCACGCTGGTAGAGAGCCTGGACCGCGCGCAGCCGCGCTGCCGACCGGCGCTGGCGATGGTGCGCGCGGTCACAGGCGCTGGTTGTCGTCTCATTTGCCATGCCAAGCGGCCATAGGCCGACCCATGCAGCCTCACAAGCGTGGCTGCGCCCGGCCGAGATGCATGCCGCCAAGGCGGGCCCTTGCCGACAGCTGCAAGCTGCGCCAAGAAGGCGTAAAGCTATCTTCGGACCCAGCGCGGGAGGCGCTTCAGATCGCGACGGGAGTTTGCGCCGTGCTGACGGCCGGTGATGATTATCCGCTACACCAGCGCAGTGAGCCGATCGCCTTCGCCGGGACCGATCGCAACTTCTATGACCGCTACTTCTTCAATGGCCAGAGCGCGGACGGACAGCTTTTCTTTGCCGCAGCACTTGGAGTCTATCCGCACCTCAACGTGATCGATGCCGCCTTCAGCGTTCTTTCCGAAGGCGTGCAGCGATCGGTCTTTGCGTCGCGCATCCTCCATTATGAGCGGATGGCAACCCGCGTCGGGCCGATTGCCGTCGACGTGGTGGAACCGCTCAAGCGGCTGCGCGTGCACCTTGCGCTGACCGAGGGGATCAGCGCCGACCTCCTGGCAACGGGTCTTCATCCTCCCATCGAGGAGCCCCGCTTCTTCCGCCGGGTGGGCACGCGCACGCTCATGGATGTCACCCGCATGACCCAGAATGTCCGCTGGGAAGGCGCTGTCACCGTTGAAGGCAAGGCGCGCGATGTCCACGGCTCTATTGGCACACGGGATCGAAGCTGGGGAGTGCGGCCCATCGGTGCCGCTGATCCGCAGCCCCATGCGCCAGCCATGGAACCGCAGTTCTTCTGGCTGTGGGCGCCAGTCCAGTTCGGCGGCCAGTCACTCTTCGCCCACACCAATGAGGATGGCGAAGGCCAGCCCTGGAATCGTGCCGCCGCTCTCGTTGATCATGCGAGCGGCAGAACTCTCGCCCTGCGCGCGCCAAGGTTCGAGCTCCGCCTTGCGCCCGGGACGCGGCGCGCAGCCGCATGCGTCCTTCACGCCAGCTTGCCAGATGGCCGTGCCCTCGAGGTGCGGTTGCAGCCTGAGACGCATTTCCAGATGTCCGGGCTCGGCTACGGGCACCCGACGCGCGGGCACGGCAGCTTTCACGGCGAGCTCTCGGTTTGCTGCGAGCGGATCGAGACGGCCGCCATTGATCCGGCGGTGCCAGCGAACGCCCATGTGCAAGCGCTGGTCCGGGCCGAACTGCACCAGGAGGGGCAGCCGATCCTCCATGGGCGCGGAGTGCTCGAACAGCTGCTGATCGGACCCCACCGTCCAACCGGTCTTGGCGGGCTTTTCGACCTTGCTTGAGGGGCTTGAGGGAATCGAGAGACGCCTGGCGGCATGGCTCTCGGCGGCCTGGAATGAGGATGTCCGTATCCGCAACCTGTTCCGCTTCCATGGCGGTGCCGCGCGGGAGACCTGGCGCTTCTGTGCTGAGGGTCGACACCGTCGCGACTGGCTGGTGATGCGACGCGACCCCGTTGCCAGCCTCGTGCGCACATCGCGTGCGACGGAATTTTATGTGCAAAACCGCGCATTTGCTGCCGGCCTTCCAGTCCCCGAGCCGCTCCTCCTCGACGCCGCTGGCGAGCGCCTGGGCGCACCCGGCTTCCTCATGCGGCTGGTGGAGGGCGGGCGTGCTGCGGGACTGTTTGAAACCGACCCCTACGGCGCCCACGCGCAGCGGCTAGGCGAAACGCTGTTCACGGCCCTTGGCGAGCTGCATGCACTCGTCCCCACGCCTGCAGACATGGCCATGCTGCCAGTGCAGGATCCGCGCACCCGCCTCGAACATTGGGCAGCAGAGTTCGAAGCCCACGCGCTGCGGCCGCAGCCGATTGCACGGGCAGCGCTGCGATGGCTCCGGGCCCATTGCCCCGAAGCATCGGGCCCGCCGGCGATCGTCCATGGCGACTTCCGCTCCGGCAATTTCCTCGTCAGCGAGGAGGGTCGGCTGCTCGCACTCCTCGACTGGGAAATGGCGCATATTGGCGACCCGATGGCCGATCTCGCCTGGGCGGCTGATCCGCTGTGGAGCCACGGGGAGCGGGGCCTTGGCGATGGTGGCCGCGCCGGCGCCCTGCTGCCGCTGGATGCTGCGATCGGGTGCTGGGAGCGCGCCTCCAAGCGCCGGTTTGACAAGGCGAGCTGGACTTGGTGGCGCATCTTCGCTGGCTTCCAGGGTCTTACCATTTGGCTCACAAGCGGGTTCGAAGTTGCAAGTCTTCGTGCTGTCGATCCTGTGCTCGCGTTTTCAGCCTATTATCCCTACCGCTTCCACAATCACCAGGTTGCTGCCATGCTGAAGGCTGTTTCGGCATGAACATTCCACCTGCAGATCTTCTGCGCAACTTGGCGCTGGGACAGGCACTGCTGGTGGCGCCGGCCCTGGGTGAAAGCTATGCAGGCAAGACCGCCGGGACCATCGCTGCCATCCTGCTTCTTGCTGCAAGCGATGTTGTGCTCTACGCTGAAAGGCGGGCATCCTTCCGCAACCGGCTGCACCAATTGCTTGCCGATGCCGCGCCTGACGACATTACGCTCAGGGCCGATCTCGCTGCGCTCCTTGCCCGGGTCGAGTCCCTCCCGCTCGACGATCGTCTCGATCATCTGCTCGGTGGGCTGGAGGTGCTCCATGCCTTTGCCGACGCCCGCGACCCGGAACTTGCCCGAGCCTGCCTTGAGTTCCTGTTCGATTTCGCGGCCGCAGAGCGGCTCGACCCGCCTGGGCTTCCGGCCTGAGCCCGCGGGCGCTTGACGCGCGTGGGCCGCGGTGGAAAGGGCGCGCCAGTGATGGGGCCCTTAGGGCCGCGGCAGTTCGGGAGAGGGCATGATGATCCGTTGGATGGGCCGAGCCGCAGCAGCGCTCCTGCTTGCGGCCAGTGCCGGTGCAGCGCTCGAGCCAGTTGCAGCCCAGCGCCAGCAGAAAGGGTCAGCAGCACAGAGATTCAAGTTCTCAAAAGACGTGCAACCGCTGCTTGCCCAGGCCCAGAAGGCGCAGCAAGCCAATGATCATGCAGCGGCGATCGGCTTCCTGAACCAGGCGGACGCCACGCCAAACAAGAACGCCGATGACAATTACATGATCGGCATGCTTCGCATCAATTCCGGCCTTGGCACCAACGATAATGCCCTCATTGAAAAGGGGCTTGAGCAGGCGCTGGCATCTGGACGAGTCCCTGCCGAAGACCAGGGCAAGTTCATTCGTAACCTTGGCAGCCTTGCGCTACAGCGCGGCGACAACGCCAAGGCAGCCCAGCAGTTCGACCGCTATCTTGCCATGAACCCAGAGGATGCTGACGTCATGGCCGAGACGGCAGAGTTGCATCGCCGGGCCAATGACAATGTGCGGGCAGTCGCAACCCTCCAGAAGGCCATTGCAACCAAGGAGCGAGTGTCGGGCGCCAAGGCAGACGAAAGCTGGTATCGGCGCACTTTGGCGATTGCCTATGACGCCAATCTTGGAGCGCAGATCGTCGCGGCGAGCGAGGCCCTTGTCAAGGCCTATCCAAACCCGACCAACTGGCGTGACGTTCTTCTCATCTTTCGCGAGACCCAGCGCCTTGACGACCAGACCAACCTCGATGCGTTGCGGCTTGCCCGGGTTGCCAAGGCGCTTGCTGGCGAGCGTGACTATTTCGAGTTTGCCGAAACCGCGACGATGCGCGGGCTTCCAGGCGAGGCAAAGGCCGTCATCGACGAGGGGGTTGCAGCAGGTGCACTCCAGCTCTCCAAGCCGGTCATTCGCGAGCTCAATACCGCCGCGACCAGCCGGGTTGGTGCCGACAAGGCCGGGCTGCCCGTGGCCGAGAAAGAATCGCGGACAGCCAAGAATGGCCGCCCGGCCCTTGGCACGGGCGACGCCTTCCTCGGCTACGGCCAATATGACAAGGCAGTCGAAATGTATCGACTCGCCCTCCAGAAAGGCGGAGTCGACCCCGACGTCGTCAACACGCGGATCGGAATCGCGCTTGCGCGCAAGGGCGACAAGGCTGGTGCAGAGGCCGCATTTTCTGCGGTCAAGGGGTCACCGCGCAACCAGCTTGCCCGCTACTGGCAGATCTGGACAAGCCAGCGCGGCTGATTGACCAGTCGCATGGGAGACCAGGCGCCGATTCCCCTCGGCCTCACTTTCGACGATGTTCTGCTGGTGCCGGCAGAATCGGCAGTCTTGCCCTCACAGGCGGTGACCGCCACACGGCTGACGCGTGACATTCAGCTTGCCATCCCCTTGCTGTCGTCGGCGATGGACACAGTCACGGAAGGCCGGATGGCGATCGTCATGGCCCAGGCCGGCGGCCTTGGTGTGCTCCACCGCAACCTCTCGATTGCCGAACAAGTCGAGGCCGTGCGCCAAGTCAAACGCTTCGAGTCCGGGATGGTCGTCAATCCCATTACCATGAGGGCAGACGAGACCTTGGGCGAGGCGCTCCACCTCATGCGCTCGCACGGAATTTCGGGCATTCCGATCGTGGAGCCAGCGCCGCCTGGTGTGCCAGGACGGCTTGTCGGCATCCTGACGAACCGGGACGTTCGCTTTGCCGAGAATCTGAACCAGCCTGTCGCCGAGCTGATGACTTCGCAGAACCTGGCAACTGTCAGGGCTGGCGTCACCCAGGAGGAAGCGCGGCGGATCCTCCACCAGCGGCGAATCGAGAAGTTGCTCGTGATCGACGATGACGGCCGGCTCATCGGTCTCATCACCGTCAAGGACATGGAGAAGGCCGTCACCTACCCGGATGCCACCAAGGACGGGTCAGGGCGGCTGCGAGTAGCCGCCGCCACCACCGTCGGCGAGGCAGGTCATGAGCGCTCCATGGCGCTCATCGATGCCGAATGTGATCTTCTTGTCGTCGACACTGCCCATGGCCACTCGCGCCAGGTGAGCGAGGCCGTCCAGAGGATCAAGACGCGTTCAAATGCTGTCCAGGTGGTTGCCGGAAATGTCGCAACGGCTGAGGCAACTCGTGCCCTCATCGACGCCGGGGCCGATGCCATCAAGGTCGGAATCGGGCCTGGCAGCATCTGCACCACTCGCATCGTTGCCGGCGTCGGCGTGCCCCAGCTGACAGCCATCATGGATTGCGTTGAAGAAGCTGATAAGGCGGGCGTGCCTGTTATCGCCGATGGCGGCATCCGCACGTCCGGCGACATTGCCAAGGCGCTTGCCGCAGGGGCAGCAAGCGTCATGATCGGCTCGCTTCTGGCTGGCACCGAAGAAGCTCCTGGGGAAACCTTCCTCTATCAGGGCCGCGCCTACAAGAGCTATCGCGGTATGGGCTCGGTCGGCGCCATGGCCCGCGGTTCAGCTGACCGCTATTTCCAGCAGGACATCCGAGACCAGCTAAAGCTGGTACCCGAGGGGATCGAGGGGCAAGTGCCCTTCAAGGGGCCAGCCCGGGACGTCTTGCACCAGCTGGTCGGAGGCCTCAAGGCTGCCATGGGCTATCTCGGCGCTTCGACCCTGGATGAGCTTCGTCGCCGGGCGCGCTTTATCCGCATCACCAATGCCGGCCTGCGCGAAAGCCATGTGCATGATGTCGCCATCACCCGCGAGGCCCCCAACTATCCAACGCGCTGACTATCAGGTGCCGGCCGCCGGCAGGCGGGGCTGATGCGGCCCCCGGCCCGGCTCCAGGCGGCAATTGAAGTCCTCGATGGCGTCCTTGCCGCCGCAAGAGACGGCGGCGCAGCAGCAGACTCCATCCTCCAGGCCTATTTGCGGTCGCGGCGATTCATCGGCGCCAAGGATCGCGCCGCCATCCGCGATTTGGTCTGGGCTGCGATCCGTCACAGCGGCGAGCGGCCTGTCTCCGGCCGGGCAGCGCTTCTTGGCTATCTTTTGGCCTCTGCCCCTGAAGCGCTCAGCAGCTTTGACGGTTCTGACCATGCCCCTCACCCTGTGGAGGAGGGGGAGCCACAAACTCCCGCTACGGCTGCACCAGCCTGGCTTCTCCCCGTGCTTGAGGCCCGTTTCGGCAACGACTTGCCCCAAGCCCTTGCAGCTCTGAGCGCGCGCGCGCCGCTCGACATCCGAGTAAACCGGCTGACGGGGATGACACGCGCACAAGTGGCAGCACGGCTGCCCTGTGCTGCCGAGCCTGTCCATGTTGCCGGACTGACGCTTGCGGATGCGCTGCGGCTGCCGGCGGGAACGCGACTCGAGGGGCATCCGCTGCGCAAGACCGGCGCCATTGAAGTGCAAGACGCTGGCAGCCAGGCAGTTGTCGAACTTGCTGGCGCGCGCCCGGGAATGGCGGTTGTTGATCTGTGTGCAGGTGCCGGTGGCAAAAGCCTGGCCCTTGCCTCTGCTCTTGGTGGTGCGGGACGAATCCTTGCAACCGACACTGACAGGTCTCGGCTTGCTGCGCTTGCGCCGCGCGCGCGCCGTGCCGGTGCACTCGGCATGATTGAGACCCGCCTGCTCGACCCGGGGCGTGAAGCAACACAGCTTGCCGACTGGGCCGGCCAAGCGGATGTGGTGCTGATCGATGCCCCTTGCTCGGGCACTGGGACTTGGCGCCGCAACCCGGAGCTTCGCTGGCGCTTGACACCCTTCCGACTGGAGCGCCTATGGGCGCTGCAAGCGCGCCTCCTGCGGCTCGGCGCCGCCCTCGTTCGGCCAGGTGGCCGGCTCATCTATGCAGTCTGCTCTGTTCTTGATTCGGAAGGCCCAGACATCATCCGCGCCTGGCACAGGGAAACCGGGATTGCCCCTGCTCGCACGCTGGCGCTTTCCCCCCATATTCATGGCTGCGACGGCTTTTTTATCGCGACTTTTGAAATGCCGTGCTAGGGTTGAAATGTGAGCAAGAGGGAGCGGATGCGAACAAGATTTGGGCACGGCTTGACGGTGCCAGCGATTCTGGTGGCGGCGCTTGTCTTCGCTGGGGCGGCAGGGGCGCGACCCGGCCAGAAGCTGCGCGGGACAGCTGACTCGGAACTTGCCAGCCTCTCGGTTGCGCTGGTGGCCAAGGGCGAAGCGCTTCTGGCCCAGAAGCAGCTCATGGCGGCAACCGATCGGTTTGAGACGGCGCTTGCAGTCGATCCGCGCAATGTTGCGGCCTATCTCGGGCTGGCAGCCGTTGCCCGCGCTGAGGGGCTCCCGGGCAAGGCCGCTCGCTTCTACCGGGAAGCGCTGTCGATCGACCCTGCAAATGTTGCAGCTCTTGAAGGCCAGGGACTGGCCTTCATCGACCGGGGCGCTCGGGCTCGCGCGGAAGCCAATCTCGAGAGGCTGCGCCAGATCTGTGCTGCCCCATGTCCGGCAGTGAATCGTCTGCAGTCAGCGCTTGCGGAACCAGCTCCAGCCATGGTCGAAGCCCGAGCCCGGCCTGCGCCAGCAAAGCCGTGATCGCACAACGATGGACGCATCCTTGAGCCATCAGCACCCCCACCCGGGCGCGGAAGGTCTGCAACTTGCCGCCTCCTCCACTTTCACAGGCCAGGGGATTGCGTGGACTGCGCTTCGCGCCGCGATATTCCAGAGCCTTGCTGAGGCCAAGCGCCCGCTGTCTGCCTATGAGGTGAGCGATGCGGTCTCGCAGCAGCTTGGCAGGCGGATCGCTGCCAACAGCGTCTACCGTATTCTTGATCTCTTCGTTGCCTACAATCTCGCCAAGCGGATCGAAAGCCGCAACGCCTATGTCGCCAACATCCACCCGGAATGTCAGCATGACTGCATTTTTCTGATCTGTTCATGCTGCGGTGCAATCGACCATCTCGATGATGACCAGCTTGCCAAAGCCATGCGCACGCATGCCACCAGCCGCGGCTTCATTGCCAGCCGGACCGTGCTCGAACTCGAAGGTCTGTGCCGCCGCTGCAACGGCTGACCGGCCTGGCAGATGGGAGATGGTTTGCGCCTTTTCACCTTCACGCCAGGCCGCTAGATACTGGCTATGACATCGACTATCCCCGGTGCCGAGGCGCCAAAGACTCCTGCCAGACGGCCGGAAACACCACTTCTCGATCAGGTCAGTGTTCCTGCAGATCTGCGCAAGCTGCGTCATGATCAGCTTCCTCAATTGGCTAGTGAGCTGCGGGCAGAACTTGTCGATGCGGTGAGTGTGACAGGAGGTCATCTGGGTGCTGGGCTTGGCGTGGTCGAGCTCACCGTTGCACTCCATTATGTGTTCAATACGCCTGACGACAAGCTCATCTGGGATGTGGGTCACCAGGCCTATCCACACAAGATCCTGACCGGCCGCCGCGACCGCATCCGGACCCTTCGCCAAGGGGGCGGGCTGTCCGGCTTCACCAAGCGGTCGGAATCTGTCTACGACCCGTTTGGGGCTGCGCATTCCTCCACGTCGATCTCGGCTGCACTCGGCTTTGCCATTGCCAACAAGCTAAAGGGCGCAGAAGGCAAGGCCATCGCCGTCATTGGCGATGGCGCGATGTCCGCCGGCATGGCCTATGAGGCAATGAACAATGCCCGCGAGGCTGGCAACCGGCTGGTGGTCATCTTGAATGACAATGACATGTCAATCGCCCCGCCCGTTGGTGCGCTTTCAGCCTATCTTGCCCGGATCTACTCGTCCAACACCTTCCTCGAGTTCCGCGATGCAGTCCGCCAGCTGGCCAAGAAGGCCCTGCCCGAGCAGCTGAAAAAGCCGGCCAAGCGGGCGGATGAATATTTCCGCACGCTCGCGACTGGTGGCACGCTGTTCGAGGAGCTCGGGTTCTACTATGTCGGGCCAATCGACGGGCATGATCTCACCCATCTCGTGCCCATCCTTGAGAATATTCGCGATGCGGCCGAAGGCCCTTGTCTGGTGCATGTGGTCACCAAGAAGGGCAAGGGCTATCCCCCGGCCGAGGCTGCCGCTGACAAATATCATGGTGTTGTCAAGTTCGACGTTGTCACTGGCAAGCAACACAAGCCGGCACCTGGCGGCCCTCCGAGCTACACGTCCGTTTTTGCAAGGGCACTTATTGCCGAAGCGAAGCGCGATGACAGCATTGTTGCGATAACAGCAGCGATGCCATCTGGAACTGGGCTCGATAAGTTCGCCGAAGCCTTCCCCGAACGGACGTTCGATGTCGGGATTGCCGAGCAGCACGCCGTCACTTTCGCAGCCGGTCTTGCTGCCCAGGGCATGCGACCTTTCTGTGCCATTTACTCGACCTTCCTGCAGCGGGGCTACGACCAGGTCGTCCATGATGTTGCGATCCAGAACCTGCCAGTCAGGTTCGCAATCGACCGCGCTGGGCTGGTGGGGGCAGATGGCTGCACGCACGCCGGCGCCTTTGACATCACCTATCTTGCAACGCTTCCCAACTTTGTTGTGATGGCAGCTGCCGACGAGGCAGAGCTCATCCACATGACCCACACAGCAGCGCTCCATGACAGTGGGCCAATCGCCTTCCGCTACCCGAGGGGCGAAGGAGTCGGCGTGCCGCTTCCTGAAACCCCCATGCGTCTTGAAATCGGCAAGGGCCGAATCGTGCGCGAAGGCAAGACCGTTGCAATCCTTTCGCTTGGCACGCGCTTGCAGGAGGCGCTCAAGGCGGCTGACGAGCTCGATGCAAGAGGCCTTGCCACAACGGTTGCCGACATGCGCTTCGCCAAGCCGCTGGACGAGGATCTGATCCGCCGGCTGTGCGCAACCCATGAGGTCGTCGTCACCATCGAGGAAGGTGCAATCGGCGGGTTTGGGGCCCATGTGCTGACTCTCGCCTCCGACGAAGGCTGGGTCGACTCCGGCCTTAGGGTCCGCACCATGCGCCTGCCCGACATCTTCCAGGATCATGACAAGCCCGAGAGGCAATATGCGGAAGCAGGGCTTGACGCAGCCGGGATCGTAAAGACGGTCCTGACTGCACTTCGCCATAACAATGTCGAAGTGAGCGAGGGCGCGCGGGCGTGAGGGCAGCTGCTCGCCCGAGGGCGGGCTGATGGCAAAAGTCCGGGCCGACCAGTTGCTCGTTGCCCGGGGTCTTGTCGAAAGCCGAGCGCGAGCGCAGGCGCTCATCCTGGCGGGGCTTGTCTTTTCGGGCGAGCGCAGAGTGGCCAAGGCCGGCGAAATGCTGGCAGACACCTCCCCCCTTGATGTCCGCGGGCGTGACCATCCTTGGGTCTCGCGCGGCGGGCTCAAGCTTGCCGCCGCACTCGATGCCTTTGCAATCGCACCAGAAGGGGCCTGGATGGACGTTGGCGCCGCCACCGGTGGCTTCACCGATGTGCTCCTCGCCCGTGGGGCCGAGCGGGTCTATGCTGTCGATGTCGGCACTGGCCAGCTGGCCTGGAAGCTTCGGTGCGACCCGCGCGTGGTGGTTCTTGAGAAGGTGAATGCGCGTGCCCTGACGGCCGCCCACATTCCGGAGCCAGTGGCCGGAATCGTGTGCGATGCAAGCTTCATCGGGCTTGCCAAGGTGCTCGAGGTGCCCCTGCGCTTTGCCCGCTCCGGGGCTTTTCTTGTTGCGCTCATCAAGCCACAGTTCGAAGCCGAGCGTGCCGAAGTCGGCAAAGGCGGCATCGTGCGCGATCCACAAGTCCAAGCGCGCGTCTGCGCGCAAGCGGCAGCATGGATTGCCGCCCATGGCTGGGCCCATCTTGGCACCCTACCCTCTCCTATCACAGGCGCTGACGGCAATGTCGAGTTTCTGCTCGCTGCCAGAAAAAGCGTGGAGGCGGCGGAGCCAGCTCCACCGCCTCCCATGTCCGGCGCAACTGCCGGCAAAGGATGAGGGGTCTCGGCCCTTACTTGACCGAAACCAGACCCTTCATGGTCTCGCCAGCGAGCGCCACCCGGGTGGAAACCGGCTGGGCAATCTCGCCTGCCACCTTGAGCATGGTCTCAGACATGGTCGACCACATGGACACCGCATGGTCGAAGCGGGCCTTGGCGAAGTCGTTCTGGAGCTGGAACAGCTCGGCAGGGGACTTGGCCGCCGCCATCGACTTCATCGCCGTGGTGGCTTCCTCAAAGCTCTTCTTCGAATGCTCGACAAGCAGGTTCGCAAGAGTTTCAAAGCCGTTGGTCGCCGCCTTGGCAGACACCATCAGGGCATCAACATTGCCCTTGGCGAATTCCGACATTTCCGTGACCGACTTGACGGCAGTTCCCATAAGCTCCTGGCCCTTCTCGACCACGGTTTCGAGGTTAGCCTTGCCTTGCGCGAGCGCATCAGCAGTCACCTTCTCAACCGCCGGCGTAATGGCTTCAAGCGACTTCAGGACGGTTTCAGCGTTCATGGACATCTCCTTTCGGATGGTTTCAGGAATGGTCGCGAGATCGATGTCAGTCGATGCCGCAGTCGCAGCAGACGCCCGCGGCGACGACGCGGCCCGCGAACCCTTGCCCCGGCGCACGGCAACCGGCGTGCGCAGCTCCTCTCTCGTGTCGGACGAATCTTTCACGGGTCCGAACTCCTCGGCAATTACGCAGGACATGCCTGCCGCAAGAACCATGTCGGCTTGCACCAACCGTTCTTGCTGCAGTGCAACATAAGCGTTCCGGGCCCGGAGTGCAAGGGGGAATCGGCAGCAGCGCGAGCGGCTGCTCCTAGCCGTGCGCTGCCTCAGCCCGGACAATCCCGACGGCAGCCAGCCGGCAGTCGATCTCAGCGACCAGCCGCTCAAGCCCTGCCGTCGTCGAAGATTCCGCCCGTGCAACCAGAACGGCCTGGGTGTTGGATGCACGCAGAAGCCACCAGCCATCCGCGGTGGTCACGCGTGCGCCGTCGGTTGCGTCCACGTCTGCACCCTCAGCCCGGAGCCGGTCGAGGACTTCAGCCACGATTGCAAACTTCCGCTCTTCCGGGCAGGGGAAGCGGAGTTCCGGCGTGTTGACCAGCGCTGGCATCGCACTGCGGAGATCGGCAAGCGAGCTATTGAGATCACCCAGTGCTTCGAGAAGGCGCAGGGCAGCGTAGATCGCATCGTCAAATCCGTACCAACGGTGTGCAAAGAAGATGTGCCCGCTCATCTCCCCTGCGAGCGGCGCTCCGGTTTCGAGCATTTTCGCCTTGATGAGCGAGTGTCCCGTCTTCCACATGATGGGCGTCCCACCAAGGGCTTGGACACCATCGAACAAGACCTTGCTGGCCTTGACATCAGCAATGACGGACGCGCCGGGCAGCTGGCGCAGCAACGCAGTTGCAAGGATGAGAAGCAGCTGGTCGCCCCAGACCACCCGCCCCGTGCCATCAACAGCGCCAATCCGGTCACCGTCACCATCGAAGGCAAAGCCGAGATCGAGCCCTTGGGCACAGACAAGGGCCTTGAGGTCAGAAAGATTGGCCTCGACCGTCGGATCAGGATGATGGTTGGGGAAACGGCCATCGATATCGGCGAACAGCACATGGTGCGTGCCCGGCAGGCGCTGGACCAGCTCGGCGACGATTTCGCCTGTTGCACCATTGCCGCAATCCCAGCCGACCTTGAGCGCTGGCAGCCGGACATCCTCGAGCAGGCGGGCAACATAGCGCGCCTTGACATCCGCATCGCGGCAAGTGCCCGCACCCTGCTCCCAGTCGCCACACGCGGCCAGAGCACCAAGCGCCCGGATGTCTTCGCCCCAGAACGGCCGGTCAGCAAGCGTCATCTTGAAGCCATTGTAGTCGGGGGGGTTGTGGCTTCCGGTCACCATCACGCCAGCAGCAGTTGCGAGCGCCTTTACGGCATAATAGAGCATGGGCGTTGGCCCCAGCCCGATCCGGATGACGTCGCATCCCGCCGCCATCAGCCCGTCGACAAGTGCTGCCTCGAGCGCCGGCGACGATAGCCGGCCATCCCGCCCGACGGCAACTGACAAGCCCCCCCGACGCCGCACCACGCTCCCGAAGCTGCGGCCAAGAGCATGCGCATCGGCCTCGCCAAGCGTCTCCCCGACAATCCCGCGGATGTCATATTCACGCAGACTCGAGGGCGGAAAGCAATGTCGTTCCATTTACTTGTCCTTTAGCATTCACGAATCATTGCGAGAATGGCCGCGGGCATCATATCTGGGCGCGTTGACCAGGCGAGCGAGCTCGCCTTTGTCACCTGTTTGGACCTGGACGACGCGGCTGCAATCGGCAAGCTGGATCCTCTGGGCGGGCGCGTCTTCAGCCACCAAGGACGCCCGTGCTAAGCCTTGACGCCTTTGGCCGACGCGCTTGCGCTGGCAGGAGAGGGGCTTCGCGCCAAGCCCAAGCAACGGGGTTTCAAGGACCAGGTCCTCGCTCACAAGCTCGTGCATCGCAATCACGCGTGCTGATTGGGAAACAGGGCGGCAAGCAGGTCGCGCAGCTCGGCCCGTGCTGCCACGTGGCTCATCGACGGCCCGTCGATGTGGGCGAGATCGAGCAAGGTCAAGCCACTTGGAAACAATTCCCGATAGATGACTCGCTCAGAAAGCCCCGGCACCACGCGAAAGCCGACCCGGGGCGCAAGTTCCGCAAGCGCGGTGCCAACACGCCGGCGGTTGCGAGCTTCAAGCGCTGACAAGCGGTTGCGCAACACCACCCAGTCCACGCTGCCGCCGTCAAGGCGCGCTCGGGCCTGGCGGGCTTTCCAGATGGTCTCAGCATAGAAGGAGGGACGTTGCAGCCGGAAGGTCTCTGGATCGACGCGACCGATGAGGTCGAAGTCGACGAAACTGTCGTTCAGCGGCGTGACCACGATGTCCGCAAGCGTGAGGGCACGGCGACCTTCGGCAGAATCCCGGCCTGGCGTATCAAGGATCACGACATCAGCATCCTGCGCTGCGACTGCCGCTGCCGGGTCGCTCCCCTCGGCGAGCACGTCGAAGGCCGGCTGCGGCACGTCGAGGCCGTGTTTCCGGGCATGTCCAGCGCGATTCTCAAGATAGCGTGCAGACGTGCGCTGGCGATGGTCCAGGTCCAAAAGCCGCACGCGGCGCCCATGGGCTGCCAGCGCAACGGCCACGTGCACAGCCACCGTGGACTTGCCAGTTCCGCCCTTCTCGTTTGCCAAGACCACAATGATCGGGCGCGTTGACATGCTGCCCCCGTTGCGGGTGTTGAGACTGCTCCTTTGCAGACAGGCGGGGGGATTCGCAATCATGGCACCAAGACAAGGGCGAGCATGACCGACTTGGCGCTTGTCCGCGATGTGGCCGAGCTGCGCCTGCAAGTCGCAGCCGCGCGGGCAGCAGGCAAGCGCATTGCCTTGGTACCCACCATGGGAGCCCTCCACCAAGGCCATCTTTCGCTTGTGGCTCTTGCCAGAGCCAATGCCGGTTTCGTCGTCGCCTCACTGTTCGTGAACCCGGCCCAGTTCGGCCCAAACGAGGATTTCGCCCGCTACCCGCGCGACGAGAAACGCGATCGCGACCTCCTCCAGCAGGCCGGATGCGACCTCCTTTTCGCACCCTCGGTCGCCACGGTCTATCCAGCCGGCTTCAGAACACAAGTGACAGTCGCCGACCTTTCCGAACGGCTGGAGGGCAAGGCACGGCCGGGGCACTTCGCCGGGGTTGCAACCGTGGTCACGAAATTGTTCGGAATGGTCCAACCCGATGTCGCCATCTTCGGCGAAAAGGACTGGCAGCAGCTGGCGATCATCCGCCAGCTGACCGCCGATCTCAACCTTGCCGTCGAGATCCGCTCGGGCCCGACCGTTAGGGAAGCGGACGGTCTCGCCATGTCGTCGCGCAACGCCTATCTGACGCCCACCGAACGGGAGGTCGCAGGCGCCCTTCCGGATGCGCTCGCGAAGGCGGCCGCTGCAATCGCCTCTGGCCGCGAAGTCAGCGACGCTCTGGCCGAGGCCGAACGGGCCATGCGGACTGCCGGCTTTACAGCAGTCGATTATGTGGCCCTCGTCGACCCGGAGACGCTCGCACCGCTTCTGGTGCTTGACCGGCCTGCCCGGCTGCTTGCAGCCGCGCGACTGGGCACGACCCGCCTTATCGACAATCTCGAAGTCCGCCCGGAGCCGGACGGCTGCCACGAATGACCATGCCCGACCCGCTCGGCAACAGCCGCACTGGCTGCGGGGGGATGGATGCTGTAACCGCCATCGCCGAGGCACTCGCCAGGGCCGAACGCCATTCCCCCTTCCTGCGGATGCTCATCCGGAACGAGGACGCGCTCGTCGGGCAGGTGCGTGATGGAGATTTCAGCGGCGCCTTGGCCAAAGCCGCGGCCCGGCTTGTGCATGAAGACGCAGCGGTCGCGCTGCGGCGGGCGCGTGGGGGTGTGGCGCTTGTCGTGGCACTTGCAGACCTTGCCGGCGCCTGGAGTCTTGAGGAAGTCACCGCTGCCCTTTCCGAGTTTGCAGATGCCGCAATCGACCGGGCGCTTGATGCCGCCTTTGCTGCCGTCGGCGTACCAAGCGAAGACCGGCGTGGCATCACCATCCTCGGTCTCGGCAAGCTCGGCAGCCGGGAGCTCAACTATTCATCCGATGTCGATCTCATCGTGCTCCATGATCCTGCGCAGCTGCCGCGCATGCGCGCTGAAGATCCAGATGAAGCAGCCGCCCGGCTCGTCCGCCGCATGGGCGCCCTGCTGTCGGAACGAACCGCCGAGGGCTATGCGCTCCGGGTTGACCTGCGCCTTCGTCCGGACCCCGATGCAACGCCACCCTCCTTGCGCCTCGCAGCAGCCGAAGCCTATTACCAGAGCCAGGCTCTCGCGTTCGAGCGCTCGGCGTTCATCCGGGCTCGCGCTGTCGCTGGCGATCGCGCCATGGGAAGCGCTTTCCTGACCACCATCGCGCCGTTCGTGTGGCGACGCAGTCTCGATTATTCGGCGCTGGCAGAAATCCGCGATATCACGCTCCGGATCCGCGATCATTTCCATGAGCGGCAGAATTTCGGACCCGGCTACGATGTGAAACGAGGCCGCGGCGGGATCCGCGAAGTCGAATTCTTCGCCCAGGTGCACCAGATGATCTTCGGCGGGCGAGACCCCGCCTTGCGCGCGCCCGCCACGCTCGACGCCTTGGCGGCGCTCGCAGAAGCTGGCCGGATTACGCGTGATGCACAAACACGGCTTGCCGGGGCCTACCGGGCGCTACGGACGCTCGAACACCGGCTGCAGATGGTCGACGACCAGCAGACCCACAGGATCCCAAGGCTGGCAGCAGATCGGGCCCAAGTCGCCGGGCTGGCAGGCGCGCACAGCTGGAATGCGCTGGCACGGGCGACGGAGCGCCATGTGAAAACCGTCGCCAAGCTTTACGACGAGCTGCTCAATACGGACAAGGTTCGCCAACCGCGCGCACGCTTGCCAGACCGGCCCGATGATATCCGCCAGTGGGCGCGAGAGGCCCGCATCGCCGACCCAGAAGTCCTGGTGCAGGCAGCCGGCCATTGGCGCAGCGGCCGGCCGCGCTCCCTGCGTGCACCGGAATCGCGGGCAGCATTTGAGACACTTGCGCCATCGCTGGTGCGCGCCGTCGGCACCGGCCGGGCCGGCCGCGCGGGCCTGGTCCGGCTCGACCAGTTCATCGGCGCTCTGCCCTCGGGCGTCCAGTTCTGGCGCCTGCTTCTTGCCCACCCCCCGCTTGCCGCCTTGCTGGCACGGCTTTTGACGGCGACTCCCTTGCTTGCAAACGCACTCGCCGCACGACCCGAGCTGTTCGACGTCGTCATCGATCCGCCCCCGCCGCTTGCGAGGATCGAGATGGCCATCGAGGAGCTCGAGGCCTATGCCGACGCTGGGCGGGCAGACCTTGAAACCCTGCTCGACCGCACCCGCCGCTGGACTGCCGAGCGCCGGTTCCGAATCGGAGTCGACATCCTGGAAGGCCGGCGCGAAGTGCTTGAGGCGGCAGCCGAGCTCTCGGACATGGCCGAAGCGGCAATCGTGGTTCTGACGAAGGCAGTTGCTGCCGCTTTTGCAGCCCAGCATGGTCGCATCCCCGGCCAGGACCTGGTCGTTCTTGCGCTCGGGCGGTTTGGCGGACGCGCACTCACCCACCAGTCCGACCTTGATCTCGTCTTGCTGTTCTCGGGCAGCCACGAGGGGCGCTCGGACGGGCCAGTTCCGCTCGGTGCCTCGACCTACTTCAACCGTCTTGGCCAGCGGCTCATTGGGGCCTTGACGGCGCCGACGGCATCGGGGCCGCTCTACGAAGTCGACACAAGGCTTCGGCCCTCGGGAGCCCAGGGCCTGCTCGCCGTCAGTGTCGACAGCTTCGTGCGCTACCAGTCGCAGGATGCCGAGATCTGGGAAACGCTTGCACTCACTCGGGCGCGCCCGGTCGCCGGCCCACCGCAGGCGCAGGCAAGCGTGAAGCAAGCGATTGCCAGCCTCCTTGGTTCGCCACGGCCGGCAGAAGCTGTGTGCCGGGGTGCGATCGAGATGCGCCGGCTGATGGAAACCCACAAGCCGGCCCAGGGCCCGTTCGATGTCAAGCTCATGAAGGGCGGCCTCGTTGACCTCGAGTTCGTGATCGCAGCCCGGGCACTCATCGCAGGAACGAGGATTCCAACCGAACTCGAGGCCGCCGCCGCGCGCGTCGCACCTGAACTGATTCCGGCGCACCGTCTGTTCATGTCCGTCCTCATGGGGTTGCGGCTCATCCTTCCGGCCAAGGCGGCAGCAGCACCCGATCGGGCAGCGGCTAGCCTTTTGGCACGCACCTGCGGCAAATCCGGAATCCAGGCCCTGCGTCATGATCTGGGGGTGGCAAAGGCAGCGGTTCTTGCGGCATGGGAGGAGACATTCGGCCAGAGACGTTGAGGATTTGGCCGTCGGCAACTGCTGAGGAGGTGAGTCCATGGCCGACGTTGGTGACAAGGCACCCGACTTTACGCTCGAGACGCTCGAAGGGCCCGTACGCCTCGCCGACTTCGCCGGCAAAAAACTCGTGCTCTATTTCTACCCCAAGGACGACACCCCGGGCTGCACCACCGAGGCCATGGACTTCTCAGCGCTTGCCGACCGCTTCGCAGCCACGGACACAACCGTCCTCGGCGTCTCGAAGGACAGTCTCAAGAGCCACGAGCGTTTCACTGCCAAGCACGGCCTTGCCGTGCGTCTCGGAAGCGACCCAGATGGCACGACCATCGAGGCCTATGGCGCCTGGGTTGAAAAAAGCATGTACGGCAAGTCCTACATGGGGATCGACCGCTCCACGTTCTTGATCGGTCGCGATGGCCATATCGCTGCGGTCTGGCGCAAAGTGAAGGTCAAGGGCCACGCGGAAGACGTGCTGGCACGGGCGGAAGCCCTAGGCTGACGACGACGGCGGTTCGCAACTGCACGAAGCTCACCAAGACGGGGCAGCGGCGAGCGGATTGCTGCAAGCGAGGCGGTCTCCGCTTCGGTTGGCAAGCACTGGTTCATAACAAGGGACAAGCGAATCGGCGGCCGCGCCCCTTCCAAGCGCTGGTTTCTTGCAGCCCCCGTCTGCACCGCGCACGCGGTCATTCAACGGCTCGGCGCGGGCCAAGGCCGGTCTGGCGAAAGACAGCCATCCCCCCCTTGGCGCTTCGACCTGCTGCTCGCCATGGGGTGCCCTCCGTAGGGTTAATGGTTCGGCTGCAGTGGCCGGGCGAGTTCCCGAGGGTCAGAGAATGAATGAAGAGAGGGCGCGAGCCCCGGGCGAGTGGGTGGCATGGCTGAAGCGACGTGTGCCGGACTGGCATGTGGAGCTCAGGACCCATGACCGCCGAGTTGAGCTTCGGATCGGGACGGGGACGCAGATTATGGCAGCTTCCATGATGGCACTCGCCGCCGCTTTCATCGGCCTTGGCGCTGCGAATTCATTGTCCCGGGAATCTCGGGACGAGGAGCTGGCGCGCGCTCAGATGGCGCGCATGACTGCCCAGGTCGAAGCGCTCAAGGCCGATACGGCCAGGCTCAAGGGCCATGTGCTGACCACCGCCGAACGTATCGAGGCGCGGCAGCGCTTCCTTGATGCTTTGCTGACTGGCAAGGCGACGGGCCGCGAACTGGCGGAACTGGTGCCGCCTGCCGGCCGGGCCCGGCTGACCGGGCTCGCTGCCCAGGAAGCTGGCGTCCTTGCACCCTTTGCCGAACTCGAAGCCCAGCAATTTGCGCTGCTTGAGAAAGCCTCGGCAACGGCACAGACGCGGCTGCGAGATGCCCAGGCCTTGCTGCGCCGGCTTGGTCTTGATCCCGCCCGCTTCATCCAGCAGAGCAGCAGCCTGGCCGGGCTTGGCGGCCCGTTCGTCCCGCTTGCAAGCGCGTTCAGCAACGGCGGCGCCCAGGGTGCCGATCCGCGCTTTGCCGAACTTTACATGAACTGGCAGCGAGTCTCCCATCTCGAGGCCGCAATGGCGGCGATCCCGGCATTCGCACCGACAGCAAGCATGAATTTCACCTCCGGATTCGGCTTCCGCTACGACCCCTTCTCCGGCCGCGGAGCAATGCACGCTGGAATCGATCTCGCCGGCGCCCACGGCGAGCCCATCCGCGCAAGTGCGGCTGGCCGGGTGGTGCGCGCTGAGTACTTCGGTGCCTATGGTCTTGCCGTCGATATCGACCATGGCCATGGCATCCTCACCCGCTATGCTCACTTGTCGCGGATTGACGTGAAGGTCGGTGACAAGGTCCGCATGGGCCAGCGGATCGGCGGGATGGGCTCGACTGGCCGATCAACGGGGACCCACCTGCACTTTGAGGTCCGGATCGACGACCGGCCAGTCAATCCGCGGCCCTTCCTCGAGTCCGCCCGCTATGTGCTGGCGATGCAGCCAAGCGCCGCGGAAAGCAGCGCAAACTAGAAAGCAAGGCGGCTGGGGCTCAGGTGCCGGCGGGGGCCGAGCGAGACAGGCCCATGCGCTTCATCTTCTCAACGAGCGTGGTCCGCTTGAGCCCCAGCATGCGCGCTGACTTGGCAACGGCTCCGCCACTTGCCGAGAGCGCCTGGCGGATGATCGCAGCTTCGGCTTCTGCGAGCAGGGCCTTCAAGACCAGCGGCCGCAGCTCCTCCTCAGGGACAAGGGGAAGGTGGTCAGTATCGCAGGAGCGAAGCTGGGCTGGAGCCGAAGGCGCTGTGCTCTGAAGCCAGCTATCCATGCTCCGCCGCGCTGGACTGAGCAGCCGCGCGACAGCTGCCGCATCGGGGGCAAGATCGCCAAAGGCCAGGGCCCGATCGACAAAGTTCCGGAGTTCGCGGACATTTCCTGGCCAGTCATGGGCGACAAGCGCGGCGACAGCGCAAGGCGAAAGCGCAAGCTCCGCGCCCCTTGCGCGCGCGAAATGGCTGACAAGTGGGACCAGGTCCGCCATGCGGGCAACAAGCGGTGGAACATCGATTGAGACCACCGCCAGGCGCCAGTAGAGATCTGCGCGGAACCGGCCGTCGGCCACCATAGCTTCGAGATCGCGGTTGGTGGCAGCCACAATCCGGACATCGACGGGGATCGCGCCGCGCCCGCCAAGCCGCTCAATTTGGCGGCTTTCCAGAACGCGCAGGAGCTTGACTTGAATTTCGAGCGGGAGTTCCCCGACTTCGTCCAGAAACAGGGTGCCGCCCGACGCTGCCTCAATTCTTCCCCGCCGGAGCTTGGATGCGCCCGTAAAGGCGCCAGCCTCGGCCCCGAAGAATTCGCTCTCGGCAAGATGGGTAGGGATTGCGCCGCAATTTACGGCTTCAAACGGACCATGGGAACGCGTGGAAAGCGCATGGAGGGCGCGCGCAACATTGTCCTTGCCCGAGCCCGTCGGACCCGTCACGAGCACAGTCGCCGCCGATGCGGCCAGTTGGCGAACCTTCTCCCGCAGCTCGGCCATGGGCGGGCTGTCACCAACCAGCAGAGACCCGAGCACATCCTGGGCATAGGCGGCGCAGGACTTTGGCAACGCCTGCAAGCGGCCAGGCCGACCGGTTCTGCCAGGCGCTGTTTCGAGATTATGCTGCATACGCCACCCTCAAGCCGCTCTCTCGACAACCGTTGACCTAGGCACCGAAGCCCTGCATCCTTGCGCCCAAGGTCGGAGCTGCAGACTAGCAGCCTTGCGGAGGGCGTCGCTGCGAACTGCTGCCGGACCGGTGGAGGCATTGCTGCCAGGCCTTTTTGAGGCTTGCCGGGCATCAAGGAAACCATCGGTTCGTCAACTGGTTGCACGAGGAGCCAATGAACCGGCCGAATCTATCCAGTCTGGACCGGATTTCGCTCAAGAGCACGCCGCTGCTGCTGCTTGTGGGCGACATTCCGCTCCCGGAATCGCTCGCCCTGCGGGCACGTTGCCTTCGCAGCGACGTCAGGGAAGCTCCGCCTTCACGGCCGGATGTCGCCATCATCCGCGCAGATGCCCTCGACCGCGCGGACCTGGTCCGGCTTCAAGCGCCAGAATGGGCAGATGTGCCGCTCATCATCATCGCAGACGCCAACTCCGCTGACACGGCCGGCGCGCTGCTCGGGCATGCCATTGCAGGCTTCCTCGCTCCTGACTTCGAGGCTGCGGAACTGGAGGCACTCGTGCACGGCGCACTTTCACCAGCGGGCCCCGGAGTCGCTGACACCAGCCGGCCGCTCGATCCGCGGCTTGAGGCCATAAGGCAGGAGGTGGAGCGCATGACTGCTGCCATCGCTGCCATGGCCCGCGGCACGGACTTGCTCCAACCCCCACCCGTGACCGCGAGCAGGATCCGGGCCCACATCAAGGCCCGGCGATTGCGCGAAAGCTTCTTTCCGGCAGGGCTATTCGCTGATCCCGCATGGGACATTCTCTTGGACCTTGGCGCAGCGCGACGGGAAGGTCGGCCGGTGTCCGTCTCGTCACTTTGCATCGCCGCCGCCGTGCCGACGACGACGGCGCTGCGATGGATCAAGACAATGGTCGACACCGGCATGCTGGCAAGACGCCCAGACCGCAGCGATGCGCGTCGTGCCTTCATCGAGCTCGCCCCCGCCACGTCGGAGACTCTCGACCGCTGCCTCGAGGCCTGCTTCAACCTCCCCGGCCTCTAGCAGCTGCTTGCTCCCACGTTCTTTGGCGCTAGAGCCTCTTGCCAAACGGCAAGGGAGAAACGGGTGCGCCACATCGCCATCATCGGGTCAGGGCCAAGTGGCTTCTATGCGGCCGAAGCCGCCCTCAAGGCCTTCGGACCGGAGGTAAGGATTGACATCCTCGACCGGCTGCCCACGCCTTATGGCCTCATCCGCGCCGGCGTCGCCCCCGACCACCAGTCAATCAAGGCAGTCTCCCGCCGTTATGAGGCAGTCGCCAAGGACCCGCGCGTCACCTTCATCGGCAGCGTCGAAGTCGGCCGGGACATTCCGCTTTCCGAAGTCCGGAGCGTCTACGATGACGTGGTGCTGGCGGTTGGAGCGCCCGAAGACCGCAAGCTTGGCATTTCCGGCGAGGAGCTTCCTGGCGTCTTCGGCTCGGGCGCCTTCGTCGGCTGGTACAATGGGCATCCCGACTTCGCCAAGCTTTCCCCACCGCTCGACACCCCGACCATTGTCGTCATCGGCAACGGCAATGTCGCAATCGATTGCGCGCGGGTGCTGGCGAAGACGGCGGCCGAGCTCGCCTCAAGCGACATCGCAGCCCATGCCCTCTCCGCGCTCGCCAACTCAGCCTTAACGGACGTGCACATCCTCGGGCGGCGCGGACCCTATCAGGCCAGCTTTACCCTGAAGGAGATCGGCGAGCTTGGCGAGCTGGAGCGTGCAACTCCCATAGTCCAGCCCTCGGACCTGCCGGATGCAGAAGGCGATGCCGCCCTCGAGACCGGACAGCGGCGAGTGGTCGAGGTGCTGCGGCGGTTCGCAGCTGCCGGCCCGGACCCGGCTAAGCCGGTGAAAATTCACTTTGACTTCTTCCACCGACCTGTGCGGATCCTCGGAACCAATCGGGTGGAAGGCATCGAAGTGGCACGAACCCAAGTCGACGCGGCCGGAAACCCGACCGACACCGGCGAGCAGCGGATCCTCTCCTGCGGGCTGGTCATCGCCGCAGTCGGCTACCGGTCTTCACCTCTCGAAGGCGCCCCCTTCGACACCCGGGGGGGCCGTTTCGCCAACGACGCCGGCCGGATCGACGATGGGCTCTGGTGCGTCGGCTGGGCGAAGCGGGGGCCATCAGGCACCATCGGCACCAACCGGCCAGATGGCTTTGCCGTCATCGACCGGATCAAGACGGAAGGTCTGCCCGCCAGCGGGAAGGCAGGGCGAGCTGGGCTTCTCGCTATGCTCAAACAGCGCGGCATCAAGCCCACGACCTTTGCCGACTGGGAAGCAATCGACCGAGCGGAAGTGGCGGCGGCGCGGCCAGGGGCACCACGCGAGAAGATCGTCGAGATGGCCAAACTGCGAGCATTGTGCAGCGCCTGAGCAAGCAAGCGGGTTGACGCCCGCCCGCTCAGGCACCTATTGGCCACCCTGGGTCCGGGGAATAGCTCAGCCTGGTAGAGCACCGTCTTCGGGAGGCGGGGGCCGGAGGTTCGAATCCTCTTTCCCCGACCACCGGCCGCAGGCGGCCCAGCGCCGCCTGGCGGCCTCCCTTGAACCGGCCCGGGAAAGCGCGGCCGAGGCTCGCACGGTTCGCCCCCCAACGCCGAAGCCGGCGCACCTTCCCCTTAAAGCGAGGCAGCCCCAAACGCGCTCTCCCGGAAGTCGGCGCGGCAAGCCCGCCTCCTCGGCAGCCGCGCCCAGATGTTGGGGCTGCATATCCGGATCCCAGACCGTCGCGACAGGAGGTGATGGCATCATCTACCCGCAGCCGCCCTGCCAAGACTTGACCTCTCATCTGTTACGACGCAGCTTGGGCAATGGAAGGGAGCCCGGAGGGGAGGGATGACGGCTGCACTGATGCCGGCACTGACGGTGCTGTGCTACGGGGCCATGCTGGTCCTCGTTGCTCGCCATGTCGATCGGCGAGGGCTTCCGGAGCGCCTTGGGCATCTCGTCTATCCGCTCTCGCTCGCCGTCTATTTCACGTCTTGGAGCTTCTTTGGCGCCGTTGGCACTGCAGCCACCAGCGGTTGGCCCTATCTTGCCATCTACGTTGGTCCAGCGCTCGTCTTCCTGCTCTTGCCGTCGTTCCTGCGCCGGCTCGCTGGCGCCGTCCGCGAGGCACGCGCGCTCTCGCTCGCTGATTTCCTCGCCCAACGCTACGGCAGAAGCCGCGGGCTTGCAGCCATCATTGCCATCGTCGCGCTCGTTGCGTCGATCCCTTACATTGCCCTCCAGCTCCGCTCGGTCGCTGCGAGCTTCGCAGTCTTGACTGGCCAGGAGCGGACGGTTGGCGTCGCTTTTGCAACCGCCGTGCTGCTTGCCGCCTTTGCAATCAACTTTGGCGCCCGGCGCATCGAAGTGGCACGGCGCAACGAGGGCCTGCTCGCTGCCATCGCTCTTGAATCGCTGGTCAAGTTCATGGCGCTCTCCGCCCTTGGCCTGTTCGCCCTCCTTCTCCTTTCGCCGGCGCCGATCGAAACCACGGTCGAAGCGCTTCAACCCGCCTTCGCTGGTGGTCCAGGTGTCGACTTCGCTGCTGCCACGCTTGCGGCCGGACTCGCGGTCCTGTGCTTGCCGCGGCAATTCTATGTCGGCTTCGTCGAAGCCCCCTCTCCGCAGGCGGTCACAAACGCGCGCTGGCCCTTCCTTGGCTTCCTCGCGCTCGTCTCCCTGGTTGCTCTGCCACTGGCGGCAGCAGGTATCACTGGCGTGGGAGGAGCGGTTAGCCCCGATCTCTATGTGCTTGCCGTGCCGATGGACGAGGCGCGGCATGGCCTTGCGCTTCTTGCCTTCGTCGGCGGCTTCTCGGCTGCGACCGCCATGATCATCACCGAAACGCTCGCGCTTTCAACGATGGTGACGAACGACCTCCTGGGCCCTCTCCTTCTGCGGCGCGGCGCCGGTTCCGACATTGGCCAGCGCATGCGCTTCTGGCGGCGGGCGGTCATTGCCATCATCATCGCTGCCGCCTTCCTCTATGCCGAGGCAGTCGATGACCGGGAGACCCTCGCTGCCATCGGCCTTGTCGCCTTTGCCGGCGTCGCCCAGTTCGCTCCAGCGCTCCTCGCCTCGATGTGGTTCCGCCTCGACAATCCCCGTGCCGCGCACGCCGGCATTCTCGGTGGCGCCTTCGTGTGGCTCTACACCCTCTTCCTGCCCTCGATCGCCGGCCCGAATTTCGCTGCCGGCCTCGTCCATGCCTCCGGCGGGCTTCTTGCTCCGCAGTCTCTCTTCGGCCTCGGCTCGCTCTCCCCCTTCGCCCATGGGATGTTCGCGAGCCTCGCCGTCAACATCTTGCTCCTCCTTCTGTTCGCGCGCAGCACCGGCACCATCAAGTTGCAGCGCCGCCACGGCCATCTCGCAGAAGTTCGGCGGATGGAGGAGTTGCGCGGGCTTGTTGCCCGCTTCGTCGGCGAAGCCGAAGCCGAAGCTGCGCTGGGAGCAGATTTCGGCCCCCCGGATGCTGCCATCTCCGGGGCTGCAGCACGACGGGCCGAGCAGCTGATCGCCGGCGTGATTGGGGCGCCTTCGGCACGGCTGGTCGTCGGCTCAGCACTCGCCGGCGAAAGCCTGCCCATGGCCGATGTCGTCCGCCTCCTCGATGCCTCGGGCCAGTCGGTTGCGCTCTCGCGTGCCTTGCTTGCAGCCACGCTCGAGGCCATCGACCAAGGCGTCTCAGTCATCGATTCCAACCTCCGGCTTGTGGCCTGGAACAGACGCTATCTCGACCTCTTCGACTATCCGTCAGGGATGGTTGCAGTCGGACGCCCGATTGCCGACCTCATCCGCTACAATGCCGAGCGTGGCGAATGCGGTCCCGGCGAAGTGGAAGCGCATGTCGCACGGCGGCTATGGCACTTGTCACGCGGGCTGCCCCACAGTTTCGAGCGGCGGCGGCCCTCAGGGCGCTGGATCCGGACAGCCGGTGCGCCCATCCCGGGCGGCGGCTATGTCATGAGCTTCACCGACATCACGGCAGAACGGGAACGCCAGGCGGAACTGGAACGCGAGGTTGCCGCGCGCATCGCCGACCTTGCCGCTGCCAACCAGGCGCTCGACAAGGCCCGGCGGCAAGCCGAAGCGGCAACCCGGGACAAGACTCGTTTCCTTGCGGCCGCCAGCCACGACTTGCAGCAGCCGCTCCATGCTGCCCGGCTGTTCGCAGCTGCGCTGGACGCCGAGGTTCCGGCCACCGCCCGCCCCATGCTGCAAGGCATCGCTGACTCCATCCGCTCGGCAGACGGGCTGTTGCGGGCCCTCCTTGATGTCTCGAAGCTTGACGGCGGCGGCATCGTCCCAACCCCATCCCGCTTTTCAGCAGCCGAGCTTGTGGACGAGCTCGCCCGGGAGTTCCGGCCGCTGGCCGAGGAGAAGGGCCTCAAGCTCTCGACGCGCACCATCGAGGCCAGCGTCGAAACGGATCGCGCGCTCTTGCGCTCCATCCTCCAGAACCTGCTCTCGAATGCCGTCCGCTACACGCCCCAAGGCCGGATCCTCATGGCGCTCCGGCGACAGGGTGGAAGGTTGCGCTTTGAAGTGCGTGATTCTGGCCCGGGCATCGCCGAGGAGGATCAGGCGCGCATCTTCCGAGAGTTCGAACGCCTCGCCGGCTCTGCTGAGAGCGGAGTCGGACTAGGACTTGCAATCGTTGAGCGCACTGCGCGCCTGCTTGGCGCTGAGCTTTCGCTTCGTTCGGCGCCCGGCCGCGGATCGACCTTCAGCGTGGCGCTTCCACTGGCATCAGGCGCAGTCATTCCGCTGCCCAGCGCTGGCGCCGGCCGGGCTGTGCCACCGGCCCGACGGGTCCTTTGTGTCGATGATGATGCGACCGTCCTTGCCGCAATGGCAGCCATCCTCGAGGGTGCTGGCTACACCGTCGATCGCGCCGCAGATGCCGGCTCGGCCCGAAAGCTGGCAGCCGCAGCCGTGCCGGACTGCGCCATCCTCGATTTCCACCTCGGCCCCGGTCCAGACGGGCTCTGCCTCGCTTCCGAAATCCGCACGCTTGCACCTGAGGCGAGGATCCTCATCGTGACTGGCAGCCCTGGCCTTGTCGACCGCGCCATGGCTGCGCGGATTGGAGCAGAGATTCTTGCGAAACCCTTGGCCCCCGAGCAGCTGCTAGGCGCACTCGTCGGTCGGATGGAAGCAGCGGAATAGGCCTAGATTTCCGGCAGCCGGGCAGATGCTGGATCAAGCGCGAGCGCGCGCGCAGCAAGCGCCACCTGGGTGCGATTGTGCACACCGAGCTTTCGCATAAGCGCCGTCATGTGCCCCTTGACCGTGGCCTCGGAGATGCCGAGTCCATGCGCGATCTGCTTGTTGAGCTTACCTTCGAGCACGCCGAGCAAGACCTTGAGCTGGGTGGGTGTCAGCCGGGCGATATCAGCGGCCATGCGCTTGACCGCTTCCTCCTGCGCTGGGACGGGCTCCGGCTCGGGCTCATCGCCAAGAGCTCGGACGATGGCAGCCTCGATCTCGCCAAGGTCAGCCGATTTCGAAAGAAAGCTGCGCGCACCATAGGCCCGAGCCGCGCCTGCAGCCTCCGGATTGGCTGCCGAGATGACGACAATGGGCGTCCCAGGCCGCTCGGCATGCAGCTGGGCAAGGCCCGAGAAGCCCGAAGCGCCCGGCATGCCGAGGTCGAGCAGGATGAGGGCAAGGTCTTGCGCTTCGCGCACATGATGAAGCGCCGTTGCAAGATCCCCAGCCTCAAGCAGGCGCGCCCCGGGCGCTGCGCGCCGGGCAGCCAAAGCAAGTGCCGCCCGAAAGGCCGGGTGATCGTCGGCAACGAGAATGGCCGGTCCGTTCATGCCGCATTCGCATGCCGTGCCTTGCCAGCGACCAGCTCTTCGACGACGGCAGGGTCGGCAAGCGTCGAGGTATCGCCAAGGCTTTGAAGCTCGCCTTCGGCGATCTTCCGCAAGATCCGCCGCATGATCTTGCCCGAGCGAGTCTTGGGAAGTCCGGGCGCGAACTGGATCACATCGGGTGTAGCAATCGGCCCAATCTCGCGCCGCACCCACTGCACCAGCTCCGCCTGCAGCGCTGCGCTTGGCACTTCGTTCGCATTGAGGATGACATAGGCGTGGATGCCCTGACCCTTGAGGTCGTGCGGATAGCCGACCACGGCGGCCTCGGCCACCTTCGGGTGGGCAACAAGCGCGCTCTCGATCTCGGCCGTGCCGAGCCGATGGCCGGAGACATTGATGACATCATCGACTCGGCCCGTGATCCAGTAATATCCATCAGCATCGCGCCGGCAGCCATCGCCAGTAAAATAGCGCCCTGGATAGGTCGTAAAATAAGTCTCGAAGAAGCGACGATGGTCACCCCAGACGGTGCGCATCTGCCCCGGCCACGAGCGCGCGAGCACGAGATTGCCTGTCGCTTCGCCTTCCAGAACCCGCCCCTCAGAATCGACGATAAGCGGCTCCACCCCAAACAGGGGCCGCGTTGCTGAGCCCGGTTTCAGGGGCGTTGCACCCGGCAAGGGCGCAATCATCGCACCGCCAGTCTCGGTCTGCCACCAGGTATCGACAATTGGGCAGCGCCGCTCACCCACCACCCGGTGATACCAGTCCCAGGCCTCGGGATTGATGGGCTCGCCCACAGTGCCAAGAAGCCGCAGCGAGGCCCGCGAATGACGCGTAACCCATTCATCACCCTCACGCATCAGTGCGCGGATTGCTGTTGGTGCCGTGTAGAAAATCTCGACTCGATGCTTGTCGACCACTTGCCAGAACCGGCCATGGTCAGGGAAGTTCGGCACACCTTCGAACATGACCTGCGTGGCGCCATTGGCGAGCGGGCCATAGACGACATAGCTGTGCCCGGTGACCCAGCCAACATCGGCAGCGCACCAGTAGACCTGGCAAGCGCGATAGTCGAACACGGCCTCGTGGGTGAGCGACGCCCACACAAGATAGCCGCCCGAGGTATGCAGCACCCCCTTGGGCTTGCCTGTGCTGCCAGAGGTGTAAAGGATGAACAGAGGATCCTCCGCCTCCATCTCCGCTGGCGGACAAATCGGGGATGCGTCGGCAACCAGCGCTTCATAGCTCACATCGCGCCCTTCGACCCACTGGACTGGAGCGCGGGTGCGAGACACCACCACCACCTTGCCGACTCCGGGGCAGGATTGCAGCGCCTTGTCGACGTTGGCCTTCAAGGGAATGGTCCGGCCACCGCGCAGGCCCTCGTCAGCTGTGATGACAAGAGTGGAGTCGCAGTCCTGGATCCGCCCGGCCAGCGCTTCGGGTGAAAAGCCAGCAAAGACAACCGAATGAATGGCCCCAATCCGCGCGCAGGCAAGCATCGCAATCGCCGCTTCCGGGATCATGGGAAGATAGATGGTCACCCGGTCACCGCGACGGATGCCGAGCGAAAGAAGCCCATTCGCCAAGCGGCACACGGCTTCCAGCAGCTCGCCATAAGTGAGCGTGCGCCCGGGTGTGGCCGGATCATCGGGCTCCCAGATGATCGCAACCCGATCGCCATGGCCAGCTGCCACATGCCGGTCGAGGCAGTTGGCAGCCACGTTGAGCGTTCCGTCAGAGAACCAGCGGATGCCAAAATCCGCCTCGGCAAAGCTCCAGTCTGCCACCTTCGTGAACGGCTTTATCCAGTCGATACGCAGCGCTTCGCGCCGCCAGAAACTCTCGGGATCCTCAAGCGACTGCCGGTAGAGCTCCGCATAGCGTTCGGCATCATAGCGCGCGGCCGCGGCCCATTCGGCAGGCACAGGGTGCAGCATCTCGGTCATCGGCGTCTCTCCCACGGCATGCCGGTCGGCTCTCCCTCCTAGGCAGCACAGATTCCGGCCACACCATCCCTAGCGCAGCGCGTGCTTCGAGGGGACCCCCTACAATGGTCGCGCAAGACCTTGGTCTGGCTTTCCCCTCTGCCCATGCTGCGAGCACATTGCCGCCATGTCCGAGAGCGCGGCGACGAAGACCGCGCCGGACGGGGAGAAGCTATGCCAAAGACGATTCTTGTTTGTCTGTTGTGCGGAGTGGCCCAACCAGTGCTGGCGCAGGCTGCCAGCATCGAAGCCCGCCTCCAAGCGCTCGAAGCGGAAATGGGTCGGCTGAAGGCCGAGCTTGCAGCTGCGAAGGCAGCGCCTGGCGCACAGCCTGCAGCGGGCCAAGCGTCTGCGCCTGCTGCACCCGCAGCCACGCCTCGCACCACCACCGCTGGCGCCACGGACCAGGAAGCCATCGAAACGCGGGTCGCAGCGCTCGAGAAGCGGGTGGCTTCGCCGCCCGATGGCTTCCGCATGGGGAGCACCACGCTCCGGCTCAACGGCTTTGTGAAGCTGTGGGCGGCTGCCACCCACTTCTCTGGCGGGGACGCCCCTGCTGGCGCACTCATCAACGATTTCCACCTGCCGCAGCAGATCCCGATCGGCGGCCCCGACAGCCGCGACTTTGACGCGCATCTGAAGCAGACCCGTCTCTGGCTCACGTCCAGCACACCCGTGGGCGACAAGACGCTTGGTGGCTACATCGAGGTCGACTTCCAGTCGGCAACGGGCGTCCAGGGAACCCAGCGCACGACCAATGCCTATAATCTCGCCATGCGCCGTGCCTTCTTCACCTATGGCCGCTTCCTGATCGGCCAGGACTGGTCAACATTCATGAACACGAGCGCGCTCCCGGAGACGACGGACTTCATCGGGCCGACCGAAGGCACCGTCTTTGTCCGCCAGCCGCTTGCCCGTTTCACAACGCCGCTGTCGAAGTCGCTGAGCTTGGCATTTGCCATTGAGAACCCGGAAACCTCGATCATTACGCCAGGCTCTGCAACCCTCATTGAAAATGATGACGACCGGCTTCCGGACTTCGTGGCCCGCCTGACGGCGACGCCAGGCAAGTCCCAGCTGACGCTCGCCCTGCTGGCGCGGGAGTCCTCCGCCCAGGCTGGCCCCTTCGCTGCCCATGCCTTTTCCTGGGGCGTGTCGGCTGCAGGCCGACTGCCGTTCGGCCCTGGCGGCCGCCACGACGTCCGCTTCTCGGCCACCACGGGCAAAGGCATTGGCCGCTATGTCGGGCTCAATTTCGCGCCCGACGGCGTGTGGGATCAAACCGGGCCTGGTGACCTCGATCTGATCGCAATCGACGCGGCCTTTGGCGCTGTCCGCTTCGCCTGGACCGAGCGCTTGCGCTCGACCTTCATGGGAAGCGTCCAGACCACGCGCTTTCCGCACGACTTGCCCTTGCCGGGCAACGCCAATCACCGCGCCTGGAGCGCTGCTGCCAACCTCTTCATGACTCCAGTGCGCGGCATCGACCTTGGCATCGAGTATCGCCACGGCGAGCGGCGCCTCGTCTCCGGCGCCTCCGGCATCATGGATCGCATCGAATTCCTTGCACGCTACGGCTTTTGAGAGAAGGGAGAAGCATCATGTCACCGCCGCCGATATCCATCGCTGCAGACGACGTCGCGCAGCTGCCGAAACACCATCAGGCAACCCAGGGCGAGCGCAAGGTCATCATTGCCTCGTCACTGGGAACAGTCTTTGAATGGTATGACTTTTTCCTCTACGGCTTGCTCGCCACGATCATCACTTCGCAGTTCTTCTCGGGCGTCAACGAGACGACCGGGTTCATCTTCGCACTTGCGACCTTTGCTGCAGGCTTTGCCGTGCGCCCCTTCGGCGCTCTCGTCTTCGGCCGCCTCGGCGACCTTGTCGGGCGAAAATACACCTTCCTCGTGACGATGGGGCTGATGGGCATTGCCACCTTCTCGGTCGGCCTGCTTCCGTCTTACGCGGCCATCGGTGTTGCAGCCCCGCTCATCCTCGTGCTGTTGCGGATGCTGCAAGGCCTCGCTCTCGGCGGCGAATATGGCGGCGCTGCCACCTATGTTGCCGAACATGCCCCGAACAACCGCCGCGGCCTTTATACGAGCTTCATCCAGACAACGGCAACGCTGGGGCTGTTCCTTGCCCTCCTGGTCGTCATCGGCACGCGGCTCGTGGTCGGCGAGGACGCGTTCAAGGACTGGGGCTGGCGCGTGCCGTTCCTCCTGTCCGTGATCCTGCTCGGCATCTCGCTTTGGATCCGCATGCAGCTCGAGGAAAGCCCAGTCTTCCGGCGGATGAAAGAAGAAGGCAAGGCCTCCAAGGCACCGCTGACCGAAGCCTTCGGCCAATGGAAGAACCTGAAGGTTGTCCTCGTCGCACTGTTCGGCGCCGTCGCAGGCCAGGCTGTCGTCTGGTATACGGGCCAGTTCTATGCCCTCTTCTTCCTTGAGAAGATGATGAAGGTGGATGGCGCCACCACCAACATTTTGATTGCCATTGCCCTTTCCTTGGCCACTCCAGCCTTCGTCTTCTTCGGCTGGCTTTCCGACCGCATCGGGCGCAAGCCCATCATCCTCGGTGGCCTCCTGCTCGCTGCGGCCACCTACTTCCCGCTGTTTGACGCGCTGCAGCGCTATGCCAACCCTGCACTCTATGCAGCCCAGGCGGCCGCGCCTGTGACCGTCACAGCGGATCCGGCCACCTGCTCCGTGCAGTTCGACCCGGTCGGCAAGTCGAAGTTCGACTCCTCCGGCTGCGACATCGCCAAGTCTTTCCTCGCCAAGTCCGGTATCAACTACCGCAATGTCGAAACGGCAGTCCCTGGCGGTGGCGCGGAAGTACGCGTGGGCGACACGCCGATTGCCGTTGCCAACCCGGGCACTCTTTCCGCCGACGCCAAGAAAGCAGCGATTGAGGCCTTCCAGGCGGAGACCAAGGCCGCTCTCAAGGCTGCCGGCTACCCGGAGAAGGCCGATCCTTCAGCCATCAACAAGCCGATGGTGGTCCTGATCCTGTTCGTGATGGTGCTCTACGTCACCATGGTCTACGGGCCGATCGCAGCACTGCTCGTCGAGCTGTTCCCGACGAACATCCGCTACTCGTCGATGTCGCTTCCCTACCATATCGGGAATGGCTGGTTCGGCGGCTTCCTCCCCACCATCGCCTTTGCGATGGTCGCTGCCTCGGGCGACATCACCTTCGGCCTCTGGTACCCAATCGGGATCGCCGTCATGACCTTCGTGGTCGGCCTCCTGTTCCTTCCAGAGACGTTCCGACGCAACATCGACTCCTGACGAGCCTCCACCCGGACTGGGCAGCGGGGAAACCCGCTGCCCCTTCTTGTTGGCAAGCGCCACAAGTACCAATCCCGTTCAAGATGAGCGGTTGCCGCGGCAATCACGCTGCCGGCATGACCGAGCGTGCACCGGCACTTCTCTGCTTCTAGATGACCCCCCTTGCTGCAAGATCGGCTTGCTCGGCTGCTGTGAGACCAAGCGCAGTCCAGACGTCAGCATTGTGCTCGCCGACGCGCTGGGGGGCGAGCGTCCGGACACCGCCAGGGGTCTTTGAGAATTTGGGGAAGCTGTTCTGCATGGTAATCGTGCCAAAGCGGGGATGGGGGCGGGAAATGAGGGCCTCGCGGGCCTGGAAATGCGGGTCTACGAGCATGTCGGGGGCGCGGTAGATCCGCCCCGCCGGGACGCCGGCCTCGATCATCTTCGCCTCGAGCTCGGCAACCGTCAGGGTCCGCGTCCATTGGGCGATGAGGTCGTCGAGCTCCTCTTGGTGCTTGCCGCGGGCGATGTGGGTGGCATAGCGCGGGTCGCTCGCCAGTTCGGGGCGCCCCATTGCCTGAGCGAGGCGGGCAAAGATCGCATCGCCATTGGCGCCGATCATGTAGCTGCCATCCTTGCAGGTATAGACATTCGAGGGGGCAATGCCCTTGAGAATCGAGCCCGAGCGCTCGCGGATCACGCCGTTGCGGTCATATTCGGGAACCAGCCCCTCCATCACCTGGAGCACCGCTTCATAGAGCGCGGAATCGACCACCTGGCCCGCGCCGGTCTTCTCGCGGTGGTGGAGCGCGGCCAGCACGCCCAGGCAGCCATAGGTGGCGCACAGGGTATCCCCGATCGATATGCCCATGCGCGCCGGCGGGCGAGCGCCTGGCCTTCGGGCACGCGCAGGTTGATCGT
>NZ_JBRCLD010000099.1:0-5659 GCF_053487655.1 Thermaurantiacus sp.
CCCGGTTTCGCCCCGGGAATGGAAGCGAGCGCGCCCGACGCGCACCGAGGTGGCCAAGCCGGGGCTACCCCATTTGGTGGAGTGCGCAGACCTTGTTGCCGGAAGGGTCCCGGAGGTAGGCGAGGTAGAGCCGGATCGGCCCTTCGCGCACGCCGGGGGGATCCTCGATGGCCGTGCCGCCGGCTGCGATGCCTGCAGCATGCCAGGCATCCACTTGCGCGGGCGACGCTGCCGCAAAGCCGATCGTGCTGCCATTGCCGCAGGTTGCAGGATTGCCGTCGATCGGTGTTGTGATGGCGAAGGTGCCGCCCGGCGTCATCCAGAACACGCGGCCGCGCCCATCGGCAAAGCCCGGGCCATGGCCGAGTGCAGCAAGCGTCGAATCATAGAAGGCCTTGGAGGCTTCAAGATCATTGGCCCCCAGCATCACATGGCTGAACATCGCTTCCTCCCGCGAACAATTGTGCTTGCCGAAGCTCCTTTGCCCGCTGCGCCGCCAGCCGTCTCCTGCCACAGCCGACAGGGCCTCACGGCTGGCCCGACTCGCCTCTGAGCGGCACGAAGCGGACGTCAGTCACCACCTGCTCGGCAAGCCGGCCATCCCTCTCCCTGGTGACCAGCAGCAGCTGCTGCACAGCATCTCTCGGCCCGACCGGGATCACCAGCCGGCCCCCCGGCTTCAGCTGCGCGACAAGCGCCGGCGGCACGGTCGGCGCTGCCGCTGTCACGATGATGGCATCAAAGGGCGCTTCCTCCGGCCAGCCGAGGCCGCCGTCGCCGACGTGCACCCGAACGCTGGCATAACCGAGCCGGGTGAGCCGCGCCGCTGCTTCGCGGGCGAGTTCGGGCAGGATCTCAACCGAGAACACCCGCGCTCCCATCGCCGCCAGGACGGCGGCCTGGTAGCCCGAGCCGGTGCCCACCTCGAGCACCCGGTCCCCCGGTTGCACGCGCAGCAGATGTGTCATCAGCGCAACGATGGTCGGCTGGCTGATGGTCTGGCCATGGGCGATGGGAAGGGCGGCATCTGCACTTGCCGCATGGCGCCATTCCTCAGGCACGAATTCGGCGCGTGGTACGGCTGCAAGCGCGTCGAGCACGCGCTGGTCATCGGCCTCGCCGGGGTCGATCAGCCGGGCATAGCCTGCGACTTGCTGCATCATCCGCGCCTGCGGCGCTGGCGCTGTGCAGGCTGCAACGAGCAGGAGGGCAAGCCACCAGCGCATGGCGCCACCCCTAGCCCGGCGGGGCGGAGATGTCCCCGCCGGCAGAAGCCTCGCAAGCGCGGGATCGCAAGGGGAATTGGACAGAATCGACAGATCGACAGTTTTGGGCCCGCTGGACGGGGCCGGATGCGCACAGGCTCTTGACACCAACTGCCAAGAATTCCAGCGGTTGTGCTGGGCTTCTGGGAGCCTGCTGGGGAGGAAGGATATGGCTGCATCAAAACCTTCGGCTGCTGCGAAAGCGCTTGGGCGGGATGTGCGGGTCTCGTTCAACAAGGTCACCAACACAGTCCAGGTCAGAGTTCCGCAAGGTGCGAGCTACGCCGAAATCTTCAAGGCGTTGGCCAAGATCGATGCGGCCACGCTGGCGAAGCTGCCGCGCGGCTGTCAGGCCTGTCTTTCGGGCCACCCGTTCGACATCCGCGAGACGTTCGACCCCGTCATCAACGTCCGCCTGCGCGGCTGACGCCTTCCCCATGCCTGCCGACCCGGCCGCCGGGGCTCCGCGCCTCGGTATTGGCCTCATGGTCACGCCGGCGTTCGCGCCCCTGCTCGAGCCCGCCGGCCTTGTCGACTATCTTGCCGTCACGCCGGACATGTTCTGGCAGGACCATGGGGCTGGCGCATCGCCGCGCTACACCGACATCGCAGCCTGGGTTGCGATTCTGGCCCGCGCTTCCCGGCCGCAAGTTGCCCACCATATCGGGCTTTCGATCGCCTCGGCCGAGCCGATGGATCCGGCCTATGTCGCGCAGATGGCCGCCTGGGCCAAGCGCTGGTGTTGCCACTGGATCTCCGAGCATTTGGCCTTCGTCGCCATCCACCCCGAGGGCGGCGCTGGCGCTGCAGGCCTCGCGCTCACAGCTCCTTTCGACCTTGAGCTGCTCGACCTCGTCTCGGCCCGTGCGCGGGCTGTGCGCAAGGCGACTGGCCGCCCGTTCCTCCTGGAGAACAGCGCCCGCTTCGTCCAGTTTGCGGACGACGACATGGAGGAAGCTGAATTTCTCAACCGCTTTTGCGACTGCACTGGCGCCGGCCTTCTGCTCGATCTCCACAATCTTTACTGCAATGCTGCCAACTTCGGCGCAAGCGCGCATGCCTTTCTCGACCGGCTCGAACTTGGCCATGTGGTCGAAATCCATGTTGCCGGCGGTGCCGAGCTTGCCGGCATGTGGTCAGACGCCCATTCCGGCGCGCCCCCCGAGCCGGTCTGGGACCTGCTTCAGGACCTGGTGCCGCGCGCTCCCAACTTGCGCGGCATCACGTTCGAGATGCACGACAGCTACCTGCCCGTTGTTGGCCTTGATGGCGTTGCCGACATCCTCGAGCGCGCCCGCGCCGTCTGGAAGCGTGGGCTTGCGGCCGCTGCCGCATGAGCCTCGCTGCCTTCCAGCGCGCTTTCGCTGACCTTGCTGCATCTCCGGCGTTCGTCGAGGCAGTTCGCCGGACGCCCGCGGCTGCGCTTGCCGGGCGCGATTTGACCCGGCGCGAGCGCGACCGGCTCGCCCATATCGCCCGCCAGCGCGGGATGGAGGCCCAGTGCAGCCTCTACCGCATCACGCGGCTGGCTGCGCTCAACAGCGTGCTGCCACTGACGCTTGCGGCGCTCCGCCCAGTGCTCCGGCCACTGGTCGACTTCTACTGGAGCCGCCACCCCGTCCATGACGTGCGCTTTGCGGCCGAGGCGCGCCGCTTCCTTGCCTTCCTCGCCTCCGAGCCGGCGCTCCTTGCCCGCGCTGCCGGCCCGGCGACGGCGGCGGTCTTCGACCTTGCCTCTCTTGAACTGGCAGTGGAGGATGCGCGCCTTGCTGCCCCCGCGAGTGGCGAAGCGCAAAGGAGCGCGGAGATCCGGCTTGGTCACAGCGCGGCCGCCCTGCTTGCTGCGGCACCTGGGGGGCTGCCGGCGCTCGCTGCTGTGCCGCAAGCCTCGACGGTGCTCCTCCTTGTGACTGAGCCGGGGGAGGCCCCCCAGCTGTTCGAGACTGCGGCCTGAGCGCATCGACTGCCTGCTTCTGAGCCCGCGCCAATCCGCCAGCTTGGATTTGGGCGCAGCCGCGTCCACGCTCCGGCTTTGCGCCAGTGCGGAACGAAGTTAGAACAACGCCCCCATGAGTCTCACCCACAGCCCCCGGCGAGCGTTGGCGCGATGCTGACCCACATCCGCATTCGCGGTGCCCGCGAGCATAATCTGAAGGGCATCGATATCGACCTGCCCCGCGACCGGCTTATCGTCATCACGGGTCTTTCGGGCTCCGGCAAGTCCAGCCTCGCTTTCGATACCATCTACGCTGAAGGCCAGCGCCGCTATGTCGAATCGCTTTCGGCCTATGCGCGCCAGTTCCTGGAACTGATGCAGAAGCCCGATGTCGACCATATCGAGGGCCTCTCGCCCGCGATTTCGATCGAGCAGAAGACGACCAGCCGCAACCCGCGCTCGACGGTTGCGACTGTGACGGAGATCTATGATTACATGCGCTTGCTCTGGGCCCGAGTGGGTGTGCCCCATTCGCCCGCCACTGGCCTTCCGATCGAGGCGCAGACCGTCTCCCAGATGGTCGACCGCGTCATGGCGCTTGGCGAAGGCACGAGGCTTCTTCTGCTTGCGCCTGTCGTGCGCGGCCGCAAGGGCGAGTACAGGAAGGAGCTTGCCGACTGGAAGAAGGCCGGCTTCCAGCGCGTCCGGGTCGACGGCCAGATCTTCGAGATCGACGAGGCGCCTGCGCTCGACCGCAAGCTGAAGCACGACGTGGACGTGGTTGTGGACCGGCTTGTGGTGCGCGATGGCCTTGAGGCCCGGCTTGCTGAAAGCCTGGAGACTGCGCTTCGTCTCGCCGATGGCCTGGCAAGCGTCCATCTCGTCGACAGCAGCGAAACGCTCCTCTTCTCGGAAAGATTTGCTTGCCCGGTCTCGGGCTTCACGCTGCCGGAGATCGAGCCCCGGCTCTTCTCCTTCAATGCCCCGCAAGGGGCCTGCCCTGCTTGCAATGGGCTGGGAGAGAAGCTGTTTTTCGACCCTGATCTCGTTGTCCCCGACCCCCGGCTCAGCCTTGAGGCGGGCGCTGTTGTTCCCTGGGCCAAGTCCTCCCCGCCCTCGCCCTATTATATGCAGGTGCTCGCCAGCCTGGTGCGCGCCTTCGGCGGCTCGCTTGCCATGCCCTGGGCGAAGCTCCCTGAGGCCACGCGCGATGCCATCCTCCATGGCACTGGCGGCCGGCCTGTCCCGCTCCTGTTCGAGGATGGCCGCAAGCGCTACGAGGTCTCCAAGCCGTTCGAAGGGGTGCTCGCCAATCTCGAGCGCCGCTTCCGCGAGACCGAGAGCGCGTGGATGCGCGAGGAGCTTGGCCGCTACCAGTCTGCTGCGCGTTGCGAGGCCTGCGGCGGGGCCCGCCTGCGGCCGGAAGCCTTGAGCGTGAAGCTTGCTGGCCTCGACATCAGCCAGGCGACGCAACGGTCCGTTGCCGACGCTGCAGCCTGGTTCGAGGCCCTGCCCCACCGGCTGACCGAGCGGCAGAACGCCATCGCTGCCCGGATCCTCAAGGAAATCAACGAGCGCCTTGGCTTTCTCGTCAATGTCGGCCTCGGCTACTTGGGCCTTGATCGTGCTTCTGGCACCCTCTCGGGCGGCGAGAGCCAGCGCATCCGCCTTGCCTCGCAGATCGGCTCGGGCCTCTCAGGTGTTCTCTACGTGCTCGACGAGCCCTCGATCGGCCTCCACCAGCGCGACAATGACCGCCTGCTTGAGACGCTCCGCCGTCTGCGCGACCTTGGCAACACGGTCCTGGTTGTTGAGCATGATGAGGACGCCATCCGTGCTGCCGACCATATCGTCGACATGGGCCCCGGTGCTGGCCGCCACGGCGGCACCGTGGTCGCCGAAGGCTCGATCGAGGATATTCTCGCCGCCCCCGGCAGCCTGACGGGGGACTATCTCGCCGGCCGCCGCGCCGTCCCCGTGCCCTTGCGCCGCCGCCGCGGCAATGGCCACCACCTTGTCATCCGCGGCGCGCGGGCCAACAACCTGAAGTCGGTGACGGCCGAGATCCCGCTTGGCACCTTCACTTGCGTGACTGGCGTCTCTGGATCGGGCAAATCCTCGCTTGTCATCGACACGCTCTGGCCTGCTGCTGCCCGTGCCTTGAACGGCGCCCGCACCCCCGTCGGCCCCCACGATGCGGTCGAGGGCCTCCAGTATCTCGACAAGGTGGTGGACATCGACCAGTCCCCCATCGGCCGCACCCCGCGCTCCAACCCCGCCACCTACACCGGCGCCTTCACCCACATCCGCGACTGGTACGCGCAGCTGCCCGAAGCCCAAGCCCGCGGCTACAAGCCCGGCCGCTTCAGCTTCAACGTGAAGGGCGGCCGCTGCGAGGCGTGCCAGGGCGACGGCGTCGTCAGGATCGAGATGCACTTTCTGCCCGACGTCTATGTCC